>CAZSIR010000033.1:0-18649 GCA_964606765.1 uncultured Bordetella sp.
GGTCTTCCGGCTTGTTGAACAGGTCGACGTCGATGATCTGGAAATCCATGCCCTTCTCGTACAGGACGAAGCGGCAGCGTTGGCTGAAGGGACAGGTGGTGCCCGAGTAGAGTGTCATCATGATGGTTTATCCGTAGCGGTACGACAGGTCTGTCAATCGAAATGCGATTCGAAAAAGCGGGCTGCAGAGGAACGAAGGGGCCGTGACGCAGCTGCGCGCACGGCCCCGGCGGGTCGCCTGAAGGTCAGTGCACGTCTTTCCAGTATTCCTTCTTCAGCACGTAAACAAAAATGAACAGCAGGCCCAGGCCCAGCAGCACGAACATGCCCAAAGTCTTGCGGCTGCTGCGCACCGGCTCGCCCATGAACACCATGTAGTTCACCAGGTCGGCGACCATCTGGTCGTACTCGGCCGGCGTCAGCTTGCCCGGCTTGTCGAGCTTGGGCGCCATTTCGGTTTTCATGAAACCGTCGCCGCGCACTTTGTGTTCGGCCAGAACCTGCTCGCCCTGCAGCTCCCACAGCACATGCGGCATGCCGACATTGGGATACACGGTGTTGTTCCAACCGGTGGGGCGTTCGGCATCGCGGTAAAACCCGCGCAGATAGGTGTACAGCCAGTCGGCGCCGCTGCCGGCCTCCGACGCACGCGAACGCGCAATCACCGTCAGGTCCGGCGGCGTGGCGCCGAACCAGCTCTTGCCATCCTTCGGATCCATTGCGATTTTCATCAGGTCGCCGACCTTGACGCCGGTAAACACCAGGTTGTCGCGAATCTGATCCTCGCTCAGCCCGATGTCCTGCAGCCGGTTGAAACGCATGTAGTTCGCGCTGTGGCAGTTCAGGCAGTAGTTGACGAAATGCCGGGCGCCGCGCTGCAGTGACGCCTGGTCGCTTTCGTCGATCGGCGCGTGATCCAGCTTGACGTGATCGCCGGCGGCAAAAGCCAGTGCCGGAAGCAGCAGCAGCAGGACTGAAAATAACTTATTGATTTTATTCATGTTTTTCTCGATCACATGGTCACCCGGTCAGGCACGGACTTGGTCTTGTCCATCGCCGAATACCAGGGCATCAGCAGGAAGAACGAGAAATAAATCAGCGTGCCGACCTGCGAAATGAGGGTGCCGGCCGGGGTCACCGTCTGCGTGCCGTAGTAACCCAGCACGAGGAACACGATGACAAAAATGCTCAGCGCGGTCTTGAACAGCGGACCCTTGTAGCGGATCGATTTCACCGGGCTGCGGTCGAGCCAGGGCAGCAGGAAGAAAATCAGCGTCGCTGCGCCCATCATCGCCACGCCCCAGACTTTGGCCTCGATCGCCAGCGGTCCGCCCTTCATCAGTACGATCACTGCAAGGCCGATGCCCAGCGCCGCAAGCTTCACGCGCTGGTCGCGCACCGTCAGCTGGATCAGCACCACATAGGCGGCGACACCGATCGCCAGCACCAGCATGAAGTCTTCGGTGATCGCGCGCAGGATCGAGTAGTACGGCGTGAAGTACCAGACTGGCGCGATGTGCGGCGGCGTTTTCAGCGAATCGGCCGGAATGAAGTTGTTGAATTCGAGGAAGTACCCGCCCATTTCCGGCTTGAAGAACACCACCAGGAAGAACAGGAACAGGAACACCACCACGCCGACGATGTCCTTCACCGTGTAGTACGGGTGGAAGGGAATGCCGTCCAGCGGCCGGCCCTGCGCATCCTTGTGCTGCTTGATCTCGACGCCGTCCGGATTGTTCGATCCCACTTCGTGCAGCGCCATGATGTGCGCAGCGACGAGGCCCAGCAGCGCCAGCGGGATCGCGATCACGTGGAACGCGAAGAAACGGTTCAGCGTGGCATCCGAAATCACGAAGTCTCCGCGGATCCAGGTCGACAGGTCGGGTCCGATCAGCGGCAGCGCGTCAAACAGGTTGATGATCACCTGCGCGCCCCAGAAGGACATCTGGCCCCAGGGCAGCAGATAGCCGAAAAAGGCCTCGGCCATCAGGCACAGGTAGATCAGCATGCCGAAAATCCAGATCAGCTCGCGCGGCTGGCGGTACGAGCCGTAAAGCAGGCCGCGGAACATGTGCAGGTAAACCACGACAAAAAATGCCGAGGCGCCGGTCGAGTGCATGTAGCGGATGAACCAGCCCATCGGCACGTCGCGCATGATGTATTCGACGGAGGCAAAGGCCTCCGCCGCCGACGGCTTGTAGTGCATGACGAGGAAAATGCCGGTGACGATCTGGATCACCAGCACCAGCATCGCCAGCGAACCGAAGAAGTACCAGAAGTTGAAATTCTTCGGCGCGTAGTACTGCGACAGGTGGTCGCGCCACAGCGACATCAGCGGAAAGCGCTGATCCACCCAGGTGAGCACGCCGCTGATCGGGGCGTTGAGCGGGCCGGCGCCGGAAAACTGCACGGGTTCTTTGGGAGTGGCAGCCATGTTGATCAGGCCCCCTTGCTGTCTTCACCGATCACGATGCGCGTGTCGGAGAGATATTTGTAAGGCGGCACCACCAGATTGGCGGGTGCGGGTTTGTTCTTGTAGACACGACCGGCCAGATCAGACAGCGAGCCGTGGCAGGGGCAGTAGAAGCCGCCCTGCCAGTTCGGATCAAAGGCTTCAGCCTGCTTGGCGAATTTTCCGACGGGGGAACAACCGAGATGGGTGCAGATGCCTACGACGACCAGGTATTCGTCCTTGATCGCGCGCATTTCGTTGGTGGCATAGGCCGGCTGCATCGGCTTCTTCGACTGGGGATCGGCGACGTTGGCGTCATTGCCACGGATCGAATCGAGCATTTCCTTGGTGCGGCGGACCACCCACACCGGCTTGCCGCGCCATTCCACGGTCACGCGCTCACCCGGCGCCAGCGTGCTGAGGTCCACTTCCACCGGAGCACCGGCAGCTTTGGCACGCTCTGAAGGCAACATGCTGGCCACAAACGGCACTGCCGCCGCACCTGCCGCCACGCCGCCGGCAACCGTGGTGGCAGCGACCAGAAACTGCCGTTTACCCTGATCGGTCTCTTTCTCGGACATGCCCGTAGTCCCCTTTAATGCTCGCTACCGCGAAAAAGGCGACATTTTACACGCGGACACCGGTAAAAGTTAAGCAGAACCTGAGAAACCTCAGGCAATTCAGCAGCTTATGGACTGCGCCCTGGACACAAAAGCCGCCGTGTCGCAATACGCCAGATCAGGCAAGGCTTACTGCGGCGGCGCCTGCGGAGCAACGCGTTGCCAGGGTGAGGCGCAGGTCTGTACGTAGGGGTAATACTTTTGCGTATCCGCGCAGAAATACCAGGTCGGGGCCGGTGCCGCGGATGATGGCGACTGTTGCGGTAGCTGTGGCTGCGCCGGCGCCTGGGCCTGCACCTGCGGTTGAACCTGTCCCGTCGCCGGCACCGGATTACCGTTCTCGTCGTAAAACACCAGGGGCTCCTGCACGACAACCCGCTCCCGCACCACCACAGGCGGGTAATAGGGATAGGAGGGATAGGCGGGATAAGCGTAGTACGGCGCGTAATACGGACGGGAGGCCCACCAGCCGCCCACAACCAGCGGGCCGCCGATGTAAATGCCGACACGGGCATGGGAATGGCCATAACCGCCATAGCCGCGATAGCCATGGCCCCCGCCGGCAGCGGCAGGCAGGCTCGCAGCCAGCATTGCGGTGGCGGCAAACGTAATGAGCAATGTTTTGCGCATGGGACCTCCGGTCAGCAGCGGATGACAGGTTTACATCATAGTCCAGCGGGCGGCGGCAAGACGCCCGAAGTTGTTACAGACTGTAACGGCTCAGCCGCTGATCCCGATGACCTGGCGCAAAAAACGGCAAACTCCGCTCCCAGGCGGCCTGTTCATTCCATCCAGCCGGAAGCTGCGGCCTCCGCCAGCGCAAACGCCTGGGTGCCGCCGCCGACCATGCCGGAGTAGCGCGAGAAAAAAAGATAGCCGTCGAAAGGCGCGACGATTTCCTCGATGACTTCATAGGTATACAGGTCCACCACCTGCCCGAGCCGGGTGCCGCCGCGGATCAGCTGCCCGAGCTGCTCCGGTTTTTCGTAGTACGACTCGAGATAACCGCTCGTTTTCGGGCGCAGCTCGCGCCTTGCCCGGGTATCGAAGGCAATCTGCCGCGGCAGACTGACCTCGCCTTCGATCATCCCGAGATGGCGCATCATGCCTTCCAGTCCGCGGGTCATCATTGCGGTGTAGTACTGCGAGGCCTCCGGGCCGAGATAGCAGCCGCCGACTTCGGGATTCACCGCCGGCACGCCGCAGGCATTGAGGTAATGCGCCGCCGCGCCGGCAAACTCGTTTTCATGCACGAACGGCGCGCCGAAAGCGCGCGCCAGCGCGATGTTTTTCTGTTTCAGCGCATCCGGCGCCTTGCTGTTGTGATCCACCCTCGCCTGCAACCTTCCGCCGCTGCCGCCGGAGTGAAAATCGATCAGCGCATCGACATGATGCAGCACCTGTCCGGTGATGGTCGCGGCAATCATCTGCGTCGTGTTGCCGCGCGCATTGCCGGGATACACCTCATGCAGGTCGGTGCGGCCATGCTGTTCCGGCGTGAGGCGGCCGAAGCCGGCGGTCGCCATCGGATTGGCCACAGGGACCAGAACCACGCGTCCTTTCAGCTTCGCCGTATCCAGTGCAAGGACGAATTCACGGATGGCCATTGTTGCGAGAAATTCGTCGCCGTGGGTATTGGTGATGATGCCGAAGGTCGGCCCCGGCGATCGGCCGGTGATCACATGCAGCGGCACGGCAAGGACCGCGCCGTTAAGCATGGTGGTCACGGGCATGCGCGTGAACCAGCGGCCTTCCTGCTGCGCATGCCACAGCGGTGTCGTTTTTTCGCTCAAAACTGCGCCCTTTCTGTTGGAATCCTGCGGTCCAAAACGCTAAAAACGGAACACCAGGGAAGGCTCGTCCATGCGGTCGCGCGGTCTATGAATGCGCCCGGCCATCGCCAACGCATGGGGTGCGGCTTCAAACAGGATCTTCAGCTGGCGTTCATCGAGCCTGAGTCCGGCGCGTTGCGCCATGGTTTCCACATGCGCCGCGGTTGCGGCATCCAGCGTTGACGGCCCCGGCTCATTGCCACCCGCATCCACCGGCGGCGGCATGGCGCCCGGCGTCAGTGCCGGACGCCGCAAATGCCAGTCCGTCGCGAGCTGGTAGGCGTGTCCCGCCCGCAGCACCTGCGCATCAGCGGATGGACGCGCCAGCAATTGCAGGCCCATCGGCAATCCGCTTTTTGAAAATCCGCAGGGCAGCACCAGTGCCGGGGTGCGGGCCACATTGGACGGCGTGAAGGCATTCGAACGCTGCCAGAAATTGAGCGTCCTGTGCGCATCCAGCCGCGGCGCCGGGCCAAAGCCACAGGTCAGCAGAATGTCATAACGCCCGACCAGCGGTTTGATTTCCGCCAGGTAGCGCCGGTGCTCGCGCAGCGCCTGCACGTAATCCGCCGCTGAAAACAGGCAGGCCGGCAGGATGCGTCCGAGGAAATCGCGGCCGAAATCGCCGGGGCGGGCTGCCAGCTGATCCTGGTGAATGGCGAATATTTCGCTCTCGGCGATGATCACCTTGATGTCCAGGCCATCCATCATCGGCCGCGCGCGGCAGTCCTCGACCTTTGCGCCCAGCCTGACGAAGGTGCGGATGGCCTCGTCCAGCGCCGCCGCATGCTCCGGATGCGCCGGCAGGTCCTCTTCCCAGTAGTGGCGCAGCACGCCGATTTTCAGGCCGCGGATATCGGGATTGAGGGCGCCGCGGAAATCGGGAATGTCGTAAGGGATGCTCCCCGCGTCGCGGGCATCAAAGCCGGCGATGCCCTGCAGCAGCAGGGCGCAATCTTCCGCGCTGCGCGCCATCGGACCGCAGTGATCGAAGGTGAACGAGTTGGGAATCACGCCGGCACGACTGACCAGTCCGTAGGTTGGCATCAATCCGGTGATGCCGCAGAACGAAGCCGGTCCGCGGATGGAGCCGCCGGTGTCCGAGCCCAGCGCGCCGGGGGTCAGGCCTGCAGCCAGCGCGGCGCCGGCGCCGCTGGACGAGCCGCCGGTGAAATGCGCCAGGTTCCAGGGATTGCGCGACGGCGGCCAGGGCAGGTCAAAAGACGGTCCGCCATGCGCGAATTCATGCGTCTGCAGTTTGCCCAGCAGCACCGCGCCCGCTTCCCGCAGCTTGCGTACGGTCGTCGCATCCTCCGCAGGAATATTGTCGCGGCAGATGGCCGAACCACCGGAGGTCAGCATGCCTGCGGTGTTGTAGATGTCTTTCAGGGCGAACGGGATGCCGTGCAAAGGGCCGCGGTGATCCCCCCTTGAGATTTCCTGTTCGGCAAGCCGGGCCTGCTCCAATGCAAGATCCGCAGCCACCGTGATGAAGGCATGGAGTTGCGGATCCCGCGCAACGATGCGCGCCAGCAGTCCTTCGGTCAGCTCAACCGGCGAAAGCTTCTTCGACTGGATCAGCCGGGAAGCCTCGGCAATGCCCAGGTTGTGCAGTTCGACAACGCTCATGTTTACTGTATTCCTGCGGTGCGCCGGACCCCGATCCCGGGGCGAACCAGCCTGTCCCGGGCCATTGATGCCATGTTAATCCACCGTCGCCCCCGCCGCCTTGACCAGCTTGCCGAGCTTGGCGATGTCTTCACGCAGATGCTCGGTAAATTTCGCCGAGGTCATGTTGACCGGCGCCGCGCCGTAACCGGCCCAGGTGTCCTTGATTTTCTGCAGCGTGAGCATTTTCCCGATCTCGCCGTTCAACTGCGTCAGCACGTCGACGGGCATCCCCGGCGGCCCCATCATTCCACTGTAGAGGACGATGTTGAAGCCCTTGAGGGTCTCGGTCATGGCCGGCACTTCGGGAATGACCGCGGAGCGGGCCGTGCTGGTCACGCCCAGCGCACGCAGCTTCCCGGCCTTGATGTGCGGCAACGCCGCGGGGGTGGTCGAGAAACTGACGGAGGCCTCGCCACCCAGCACCGCGGCCACCGCCGGCGCGCTCCCCTTGTACGGGATGTGCACCATGCGGATTTTCGCCATCGACTTCAGGGTTTCACCCGACAGATGGAGGATGGTGCCGTTGCCGGAGGATGCGTAATTGATTTCATCGGGCCGCGCTTTCGCCAAGGCCACCAGTTCAGCCACCGACTTCACCGGCAGGGAGGGATGAACGATGAGGATCAGCGGTGTCTGCGCAACCATCGCCACCTGGGTGAAATCCTGCACCGAGTCGTACGGCAGCTTGCTGTAGAGCGAAGCATTGATCGCATGCGTTGTGACATCCGTGAAATAAAGCGTATAGCCGTCTGCCGGGGATTTCGCCACCTGCGCGGCGGCCAGCGTGGTGCCGGCCCCCGGACGGTTGTCCACGACAAACTGCTGGCCCATGGTGGTGCTGAGATGCTGCACGATGACCCGCGCCAGGCCGTCGGAAATGCCGCCGGGCGGAAACGGCACCACCACACGCACCGCCCGCGCCGGATATTGCTGGGCAGAGAGCGGGGTCGCAATAACCACCATTGCCGCAGCCAATGCGGATGCGAGGCAAAAACGTGCTGGATTGTTCATGAAAACTCCGGGAATTGTCAGGTGAAATGAAGCGTGGCAATCCAAGCAGGCACGCCACAGTCACAACACAAAGCAGCAACAACCATGCCACGGAGAAAACACGGCCCGGACGATATCGCGCCGGATTGGCGCTTCGATGTGGTGCAAAGCCCGTACGCCCTGCACCATGGAACAACATCAGCGCGTATTAGACGGGATTCTCGATTTCAATGAAGCGATGCCGCAGCCCGAAGCGCTGCGACAGATGTTCGCCCAGCGCCTGCACACCATAACGCTCGGTGGCATGGTGCCCGGCGGCAATATAGGCGACGCCGGATTCACGCGCAGCGTGCACGGTTTGCTCGGAAATTTCACCGCTGATGTAGGCATCAACACCGAGTGCAATCGCCTGCTCGACGAGGCCCTGCGCACCGCCGGTGCACCAGGCGACCCGGCGCACGGGTCGCGCCGCATCACCAATCACCAGCGGCGGTCTCGCGACCTGCTGGCTGATCAGTTCGGAGAACTGCGCCAGCGTGGTCGCCGCCGCCAGCGTGCCGTGCACGCCGACATTCTGCTCGCCAAAACGACCGGCCGGCGTCAGTCCCAGACGTTTTGCCAGCGTCGCGTTATTGCCGATTTCGGGATGCGCATCGAGGGGCAGGTGATAGGCAAACAGATTGAGGTCATGTTCCAGCAGCAGGCCGATGCGCCGGCGGCGCATGCCGGTGATGCGCCCGTCTTCACCACGCCAGAAATAGCCATGATGTACGATCAGCGCATCGGCACCGGCGGCCACGGCCGCTTCGATCAGCGCCGCCGACGCGGTGACTCCGGTGACCAGACGCGTGATTTCCTCACGCCCTTCCACCTGCAGGCCGTTTGGGCAATAATCCCGGAAATCAGGGACTTGCAGGTAATCAGACAAATAGGCGTCAAGCGCAGCGCGTTTCATAAGCACCCGTCGATTCAGTCATCATCCGCCGCAGCATTCCGCTGACTTGAACAGCCCACATTGTAACCACGCCCCCGCGTTTTTTTCATGCGAAAAATCTGGCTGACATTCTGCCAAACCGCGACCATCTGTCTCGCAGCGCTGTTCGTCATCAGCACGCTGCGGCCGGATCTGCTGAACGGCAATTCACCGCAGGGCGCGGTCATCACCACCGTCAAACAGATCACCGGTGAAAGCGCCGCGCCGCGTGCCGGTTCCTACAGCGACGCCGCAAAAAAGGCGATGCCGGCGGTGGTCAATATATTCACCTCCCAGGCCGTGAAGCCGCGGCAGCGTCATCCGATGATGGACGATCCGGTGTTCCGCTATTTTTTCGGCGAACAACCCGAGGCGCAGGGCCAGCCCGGCAACAATCTTGGCTCCGGCGTCATCGTCAGCGAGTCAGGCTACATCCTGACCAACAGTCATGTCGTCGAGGCCGCCGACAATATCGAGGTTGCGCTCGCCGACGGCCGGCGGGTCAATGCCAAGGTCGTCGGCGCCGATCCGGAGTCCGACCTGGCCGTGCTGAAAATCGATCTGCCCAAGCTGCCGGCCATCACCTTTGCCCCGCCCGATGGCGCGCGCGTCGGCGATGTCGTGCTCGCCATCGGCAATCCCTTCGGCGTGGGTCAGACCGTCACCCTCGGCATCGTCAGCGCGACCGGCCGCACCCAGCTCGGCATCAACACTTTTGAAAACTTCATCCAGACCGATGCCGCGATCAATCCCGGCAACTCCGGGGGCGCGCTGGTCGACGCCAACGGCAACCTGATCGGCATCAATACCGCGATCTATTCCAAGACACCGGGCGGCGCATCGCTCGGCATCGGATTCGCCATCCCCGCGAGCACCGCAAAAACCGTGATGGAGCAGATCATCCAGACCGGTTCGGTGCAGCGCGGCTGGATCGGCGTCGGCGTGCAGGACATGACGCGGGAAATCGCCGAGTCATTCAAGCTGCCCGCCGCCACCCGCGGCGCACTGATCACCGAAGTCTTCCGCGGCACGCCCGCCGATCGCGGCGGCATGAAACCCGGTGATGTGCTGGTTGCCGTCGACGGCAAACCGGTCACCGATTCGTCGAGCATGCTCAATCTGATCGCCGCGCTGGCGCCGGGCAGCCCGGCCACACTGAGCGTGCTGCGCGAAACCAGAACCCTGGACCTGAAAATGACCGTCGGCAGACGGCCGAAACAGCCGCGCAAGGAACAGGAATAGGCCCGCAGCCGCGACCGCTCAGGAACCCGGGCGGCCGCGCTCCTCGGCTTCGATGCGGTTGAGTTCCGCGTCCTGCTCCGCATCCGAGGGCGGCCGGTAATCGGTCTTTTCCGCGCCGGCCTCGTCCCCCGCTCCGGTTTCAGCCTTTTTCTGCACAAAACGCGCCGCGAACAATCCGACCTCGAACAGCAGGCACATCGGAATCGCCAGCAGCAGCTGTGACACCACGTCCGGCGGCGTGACCACCGCGGCAATGATGAAGGCGATGACGATGAAATAGGGGCGGATGCTGCGCAGCTGCTCCAGCGTCACGATGCCCATGCGCGTCAGCATCACCACCACGATCGGGGTTTCAAAAGTCAGGCCGAAGGCCATGAACATGGTGAGCACGAAATTGAGATAGTTCTCGATGTCCGGCGCCACTGAAATGCTTTTCGGCGCGATCTGGTTGATGAAGTGGAACACCGTGTTGAAGACGAAAAAGTAGCAGAACATGATGCCGGCGACGAACAGCAGCGTGCTGGCCACCACCAGCGGCAGCACCAGCCGCTTCTCATGGCTGTAGAGGCCGGGCGCAACAAACGACCAGGCCTGATAGAGCGTAAACGGCAGCGTGA
The DNA here is from genome assembly GCA_964606765.1 of uncultured Bordetella sp. Lineage (GTDB taxonomy): Bacteria > Pseudomonadota > Gammaproteobacteria > Burkholderiales > SG8-41. The sequence continues at coordinate 10,398 of CAZSIR010000033.1, forward strand.
TCACGAAAGCCATCATCATCGCCACCTTGACCGGCACCAGGAAGGGCGTGACCACGCCTGTGGCGATCATTTTTGACCCCTCGGGCAGCGCGCTCATCATCGGCGTCGCCAGCAGGTCGTAGAGGTCGGAGGCAAAGGGGATCAGCACCAGCAGCACCAGTCCGAACACGATCAGCACGCGCAGCAGGCGGTCACGCAGTTCGACCAGATGGGAAATGAAGGTGTCTTCGCTCACTGCGGGTCAGGCCGGTTTAGCTGGGTCCGGCGCAGCCGCCGTTTCCGGGGCCGGATCTGCGGCCGCAGGTGGCGCATCGGACGCAATCCGGTCCATTTCATTCTGTGCCGAACTCACTTCCTCGTTGACCGATTGCTCCACCGAACGGGCTGTTTCCTGGATGCTGGATTGCAGCTTGCGCAGGTCATCAAGCGCCATCTCGCGGCTGATGTCGGATTTGACGTCGTTGACGTAGCGCTGCATGCGCCCGAACAGATGCCCCACAGTACGCGCCACCTTGGGCAGCTTCTCCGGACCGATGACGATCAGCGCCACAACGGCAATGACCATCAGTTCGGAAAAGCCGATATCAAACATGATGAAACGTGAAGAGTGAAGGGGTGAATGCGTGAAGGGGTACGGCAGGATCGGGGAGATACCCGCGATTTACCCGTCACCCCTCATGCATGCGCCATCACGACTTCGTGGTTTCCTTGCGCGCTTCGCCGTCGATGGTCTGACCGGTGGAAGGCGGAATTTCGGCTTTGGCGTCAGCGGATTTGTCGTCGCCGGCTTTCATGCCGTCCTTGAATCCCTTGACCGCGCCGCCGAGATCGGAGCCGATGTTGCGCAGTTTCTTGGTGCCGAATATCAGGACCACCACCAGCAACACGATCAACCAATGCCAGATGCTGAACGAACCCATAACAAGCTCCTCGTGATCCGTGCGCAAGCACGGACAAATTGAATCCTAGTTTCGCGATGCCTTTTCCGCGACGCCGGACACACCCTCGCGCCGCTGCAGTTCAGCGAGCACCTCTTGCGGACCGACGCCGTGCCAGGCCAGCAGCACCAGGGTATGAAACCACAGGTCGGCCGTCTCGCGGACCACATGCAGTTTATCACCCTCCTTCGAGGCAAGCAGGGTCTCCGCCGCCTCTTCCAGCACCTTGCGCAGGATCGCGTCCTCGCCTCTGGCCAGCAGGCCGGCGACGTACGAACCCGATGCGTCGGCGCCCTTGCGCGCGGCGATGGTCTCGCCCAGGCGCAGCAATATGTCTTTGTCGATGTTGGCCATTGGTTGATTCCCGTAAAACCGGCTGCTTGTAACTTTTTTACTTCCTGTAAATCGACTTCGGGTCTTTCAGCACCGGATCAACCTCGACCCAGTTGCCGTTGCGCAGTTCCTGGAAAAAACAGCTGTGCCGCCCGGTGTGGCAGGCGATGCCGCCGACCTGCTCCACTTCAAACAGCAGGACGTCCTCGTCGCAATCGAGGCGGATCGCCTTCACCTTCTGCACATGGCCCGACTCTTCGCCCTTGTGCCAGAGTTTTTTGCGCGATCGCGACCAGTAATGCACCTCGCCGGTCGCCGCGGTTTGCAGCAGCGCTTCGCGGTTCACCCAGGCGACGGTCAACACCCGCCCCGAGCCCGTTTCCTGCGTCACTGCCGGGATCAGCCCGTCGGCGCCCCAGTGTATGCGGTCCAGCCAGTCTGACACCCTGTTCTCCTGTTGCCCGGGAAAAAGCTGACCGGGAAATTTATAACTATTTGATTTTAATTGTATTTTTCACGCACTACAAGCGGACTTCAATACCCCGCTGCGCCATGCGTTCCTTGGCCTGGCGCACCGTGTATTCGCCGTAGTGAAAAATGCTCGCGGCCAGCACCGCGTCGGCATGGCCGATGGTGACGCCATCCGCCAGATGGTCGAGGTTGCCGACGCCGCCGCTGGCGATGACAGGAATGTCCAGCGCCGATGAAAACGCGCTGGTCAGTTCGAGATCGAAGCCGATGCGCGTACCGTCGCGATCCATGCTGGTGAGCAGGATTTCGCCCGCGCCCAGCGCCTGCATTTTTTTGCCCCACTCCACCGCGTCCAGCCCGGTGGCCTTGCGTCCACCGTGGGTATAGACCTCCCAGCGCAAGGGCCCGTCGCCGGCCACGCGTTTGGCGTCCACCGCGACGACGATGCACTGCGCGCCATAACGGCCACTGGCATCCGCCACCAGCTGCGGATTCTGCACGGCGGATGTGTTGATGCTGACCTTGTCGGCGCCGGCGTTGAGCAGGCGACGCACATCCTCCACCGAACGCACGCCGCCACCGACGGTCAGCGGAATGAACACCTGCGCGGCGACGGATTCGATGATGCCAAGAATCAGGCCGCGATCATCGCTGCTCGCGGTGATGTCGAGAAAAGTCAGCTCGTCGGCGCCCTGCTCATCGTAACGGCGCGCGATTTCGACCGGATCACCGGCATCTTTCAGTTCGACAAAATTCACCCCCTTGACCACGCGGCCGGCGGTGACGTCGAGACAGGGGATGATGCGTTTGGCCAGGCCCATAAAAAGCTTCCGCCACAGAGTTCACAGAGGACACAGAGCATTCGAGCAGTGAACTGTTCTCTGTGCTGTCTGTGAACTCTGCGGCTCAGTCCTTCTTGCTTAATTTATCAGCGAGTTCCTGGGCCGCCTTGAAATCCAGCGTACCCTGGTACACCGCGCGGCCGGTGATGGCGCCGGTGATGCCTTCGGTTTCGACGGCACAGAGTTTTTCCACGTCCTTGAGATCGGTGATGCCGCCGCTGGCGATCACCGGCACATTGAGCTGGCGCGCCAGCGCCACCGTGGCATCGATGTTGACGCCGGTGAGCATGCCATCGCGTCCGATGTCGGTGTAGATCACGGCTTCGACGCCGTAATCCTCGAATTTTTTCGCCAGGTCAACGACGTCATGCCCGGTCATTTTCGACCAGCCGTCGACGGCAACCTTGCCGTCCTTGGCGTCGAGCGCAACGATGATGTGGCCCTGGAATGCGGTGCAGGCCTCCTGCAGGAAACCCGGCGTTTTCACCGCAGCGGTGCCGATCACGATGTAGCTGATGCCGGCATCGATATAGGACTCGATGGTGTCGAGGTCGCGGATGCCGCCGCCCAGCTGCAGCGGCAGGCTTGTACCCACCGCCTTGACGATGGCGCGGATCGCCGGCTGGTTCTTCGGCTTGCCGGCCGCCGCGCCGTTGAGATCGACCACATGCAGACGGCGCGCACCCTGCTCCAGCCACTGTTTGGCCATCGCACCGGGATCTTCGGAGAACACCGTGGCATCGTTCATGTCGCCCTGTTTCAGGCGTACGCAATGACCATCCTTCAGGTCAATGGCGGGAATGATCAGCATGGAAATTTGGGAAGAAGTGCGTGAGAAGAATTACGGAGAAATGCGAAATCGGGTTTAGTCGTAATGGAGGTGCGACAGATAAACCGGATCAAATAATCGTCAAAGAATGCGTAAATTGAGGGTTCATCATACTACAGTCGCAGCGATTGCAAATCCGCGAACAGACTTGATTACGCGCTTCATTTCGATGCGGCCGCACCGCGGCCGGGCACCGCATGCACCACCGGCTGCCATGCCACAAAGTTCGACAGCAGCTGCAGGCCCGCGCTGTGGCTTTTTTCGGGATGGAACTGCACAGCGAACACATTGCCGCGCGCAGCAGCGCAGGCAAAGCGGAAAGGATAGGCGCTCCATCCCGCGACAATGCCGGGCTCCGCAGGCTCAGGATAGTAACTGTGCACAAAATAAAACCGGCTGCCGTCGGCGATGCCCTGCCACAGCGGATGCGCCTTGTTCTGACCGTCAGCCTGCGTCACTTCATTCCAGCCCATGTGCGGCACTTTGAGTTTTTCGCCCCGGGCATCCACCATGCGCGCCGCCGGAAAACGCCGCACGGTGCCGGGCAGCAGGCCGAGTCCGGGCGTATCGCCCTCCTCGCTGTGTTCAAACAGCATCTGCAGGCCGATGCAGATGCCGAGAAAGGGTTTGGAGCCGGCAGCCGCGAGCAGCGCGCTGCGCAGGCCGCGCGCATCCATCTCGCGCATGCAGTCGGGCATGGCACCCTGTCCGGGAAACACCACTCGACCGGCCTTTGCCACCTCTTCGGGTTTGCCGGTCACCACCACCCTGCGGCCGGGCGCGACATGCTCGATCGCCTTGGACACCGAGCGCAGATTGCCCATGCCGTAGTCGATTACTGCGATGTCGATGGTCATGGCGGGAACAAAAAGCCTTTTAACCGCAGATTAACGCCGATGAACGCGGATGTCCGAGCAGATCCGCAACCCGCCGTTTATCCGATCAGAGTTTTCCCTTGGTCGACGGCACGCCCTTGACCCGCGGATCCAGCTCCACAGCCATGCGCAATGCGCGGCCGAAGGCCTTGAACAGGGTCTCCACCTGGTGATGGGTGTTGCTGCCCTTCAGGTTGTCGAGATGCAGCGTCACCAGCGCATGATTGACGAAGCCCTGGAAAAACTCGCGCACCAGGTCGACATCGAATTCGCCGACGCGGGCGCGCGTGAACTTGCCGCTCATTTCCAGTCCGGGCCGCCCGGAAAGATCGATCACCACCCGCGACAGCGCCTCGTCCAGCGGCACATAGGCGTGGCCGTAACGACGCACGCCCTTCTTGTCGCCGACTGCTTTGGCGAAAGCCTGCCCCAGCGTGATGCCGATGTCTTCCACGGTGTGGTGCGCATCGATGTGCAGGTCGCCCTTGGCCTTGATTTCAAGATCGACCAGTCCGTGGCGCGCAATCTGGTCAAGCATGTGGTCGAGGAAGGGCACGCCGCTGGCGAGTTTCGCGCGGCCGCTGCCATCCAGATTCAGCTTGACGCTGATCTGGGTTTCCTGGGTGTCGCGTGTGACCTGTGCCTGCCGTGCCATGATTGCCTAAGGTAACTTGTTGATTACAGAGTATAAACGAATTCGCGCGCAGCCACAGAATCAGGCGGTTTGCACGATGTCGCGCAAGGCCTCGATCAATCCCGCGCACTGCTCGTCGGTGCCGACGGTAATGCGCATGAATTCGGCGATGCGCAGCGGCTTGCGGAAATGGCGGACGATGATGCTGCGTTCGCGCAGTTTCGCGGCAATCTCGCCGCCGTCACGGCCCGGTACGCGCGCGAATACAAAATTGGCGGCGGAAGGCAGCACCTCGAAACCGAGTCCGCGCAGGTCTTCCACCAGTTTTTTCTTGGTGACGATGACCTTGCGGCACATCGCCTGAAAGTATTCGTCGTCTTCAATCGCCGCCGTCGCACCGGCCTGGGCAAAACGGTCCAGCGGATAGGAATTGAAGCTGTCCTTGACCCGGTTCAGCGCCTCGATCAAATCGGGATGGCCGATGGCATAACCGACGCGCAGCCCGGCCAGCGCCCGCGATTTCGACAGCGTATGCGTCACCAGCAGCTGCGGATGACGCTGCACCAGCGGCACCGCGGATTCGCCGCCGAAATCGACATAGGCCTCGTCGACCACCACCACCGATCCGGTGTTCGCGCGCAGCAGCCGCTCGATTTCAGGGACGGGCACAAAACAGCCGGTGGGCGCATTGGGATTGGGGAAAATGATGCCGCCGTTGGGACGCAGGTAATCGTCGATCGCGATCTCGAAAGCCTCGTTCAGCGGCAGCTGCTCGAACGGAATGTCATAAAGGCCGCAGTACACCGGATAAAAACTGTAGGTGATGTCCGGGAACAGCACCGGCCGGTCATGTTTCAGCAGACCGAGGAAGACATGCGCCAGCACTTCGTCGGAACCGTTGCCGACGAATACCTGCTCGGGCGTCACGCCATATCGCTTTGCAAGCGCTGCGCGCAGCCGGTCACTACCCGGATCGGGATACAGCCGCAGCGTATCGCCGATCTCACCACGCAGGGCTTCCAGCACTTTACGGCTCGGCCCGTAAGGGCTCTCGTTGGTGTTGAGCTTGACCAGATTGGCCAGCTTCGGCTGCTCGCCCGGTACATAGGGCGTGAGGCCCCGCACGACGTCGCTCCAGTAGCGGTTCATGAAAGTCTCGACAGGCCGTCAGGAACGAAAACGCAGCGCGGCCGAACGGGCATGCGCAGGCAGACCTTCGCCTTCAGCCAGTTCGACGGCTATTTTGCCGAGCTTCGCCGCACCGGCCTGCGACACCTGGATCAGGCTGGAGCGTTTCTGGAAATCGTAGACGCCAAGCGGGGAGGAAAATCGCGCAGTGCGCGACGTTGGCAGCACATGGTTCGGCCCGGCGCAGTAGTCCCCCAGCGCTTCCGAGGTGTAACGGCCGAGGAAAATCGCGCCGGCGTGGCGGATTTTCGGCAGCAGCGCCCGCGGATTGTCCACCGACAGTTCCAGGTGTTCCGGCGCGATGCGGTTGACCAGTGCGCAGGCCTCGTCGAGATCGCGCACCGCGACCAGCGCGCCACGGCCCTGCAGCGAAGCCTCGATCACCGCGCGCCGCGGCATGCCCGGTAGCAGCTTCGCGATGCTCGCCGCCACGGCGTCCAGGTATTTCCCGTCCGGCGCCAGCAGGATCGATTGCGCCAGCTCGTCGTGTTCGGCCTGCGAAAACAGGTCCATCGCCACCCAGTCGGGATCGGTGCTGCCGTCGGCAACGACGAGGATTTCCGAAGGCCCCGCCACCATGTCGATGCCGACCACGCCGAACACGCGGCGCTTGGCTGCAGCGACATAGGCATTGCCGGGACCGACAATCTTGTCCACCTGCGCGATGGTCGCAGTGCCATAGGCCAGCGCTGCGACCGCCTGCGCGCCGCCGATGGTGAACACGCGATCGACGCCGCAGATCGCAGCGGCCGCGAACACCAGGTCGTTTTTTTCGCCGCGCGGCGTCGGCACCGTCATGATCACTTCGCCGACCCCGGCCACCTTCGCCGGCACCGCATTCATGATCACCGAGGACGGATAGGCGGCCTTGCCGCCCGGCACGTAGAGCCCGGCACGGTCGAGCGCGGTGATCTGCTGCCCCAGCTCGGTGCCGTCGGCATCGGTGTAACCCCAGGACTGCATGCGCTGGCGCTCGTGATAGTCGCGTACGCGCGCAGCCGCCGCCTCCAGCGCCTCGCGGCGCGCGGCTGGAATGCGTTTCAGCGCCGCCTGCAGTTCAGCCCGCGGAATTTCCAGCTCCGCCAGCGTGCCGGCACTGACGCCGTCGAATTTCTGCGTGTATTCGAGCACCGCGGCATCGCCGCGGGACTTCACGTCGGCAAGGATGGCTGCGACTGCCGCATCAACCTGCGGATCCTGCGCCGCTTCAAACGCCAGCAGTTCTGCGAGCCGCGCGTCGAAATCGGCATCTGTGGTGGCAAGGCGGCGCATGATCAGCGCACCGTGGCGGATACGGCGCGGCCGAAAGCGTCGATCAGCGGCTGGATCTGTGCGCGCTTCAGCTTCAACGCCGCCTGGTTCACCACCAGGCGTGAACTGACCTGTGCGATTTCCTCGACCGCCACCAGATTGTTGGCTTTCAACGTGCCGCCGGTGCTGACCAGGTCGACGATGGCATCCGCCAGGCCGACCAGCGGCGCCAGCTCCATGGAGCCGTACAACTTGATCAGATCGACATGCATGCCCTTGGCGGCAAAGTGTTCGCGCGCGGTCTGCACGTACTTGGTGGCCACCTTCAGCCGCGCGCCCTGGCGCACCGCACTGGCGTAATCAAAGTCCCTGCTTACGGCGACCATCATCCGGCAGCGGGCGATGTTCAGGTCGAGCGGTTGATACAAACCTGTACTGCCGTGTTCATCAAGGATGTCCTTGCCGGCCACGCCGAGGTCGGCGCCGCCGTACTGCACATAGGTCGGCACATCGCTGGCGCGCACGATGATCAGGCGCACTTCGCGGCGGTTGGTGGCCAGGATCAGCTTGCGCGAGGACTCGGGATTTTCGCGCGCGACGATGCCCGCGGCCTTCAGCAGCGGCACGGTTTCGTCAAAAATGCGGCCCTTGGACAGCGCAATGGTGATCATGACAAAAAGTTTTCGAAAAAAGGCAGGCGGCGCGCGGAAAGTCATGAATTGTAACGTATTCCCGTCGCCGGCCGGGCTCTGCGCGGTTCACGGACCAGGCGCCGACGGGTTACACTTCGTCCTCTGATGCCAAGCCCTTCCATGACCACCGACAACATCGTAGATATCCGCGATCTCGCCTTTTCCTACGGTTCGCGCGAAATTTTCAAATCCGTGAACC
>CAZSIR010000033.1:18749-23933 GCA_964606765.1 uncultured Bordetella sp.
ATCCGCGATCTCGCCTTTTCCTACGGTTCGCGCGAAATTTTCAAATCCGTGAACCTGACCATTCCGCGCGGCAAAGTGGTCGGCATCATGGGCGCCAGCGGTTGCGGCAAATCGACGCTGCTGCGGTTGATCGGCGCGCAACTGCGCCCCTCACGCGGGACCGTCAGCGTCCTCGGTCAGGACATCCACACGCTCGACCGTGACGCCCTGTACCAATTGCGCCGCAAGATGGGCATGCAGTTCCAGCAGGGCGGCCTCTTTACCGACCTCTCGGTGTTCGAGAACATCGCCTTCCAGATGCGCGAAAAAACCAGCCTGCCCGATGACATGATCAACGACCTGGTGCTGATGAAGCTCAATGCGGTCGGCCTGCGCGGCGCGGCGCGGCTGATGCCCTCAGAATGCTCCGGCGGCATGGCGCGGCGTGTCGGCCTCGCGCGCGCGATTGCGCTGGATCCCGACCTGATCATGTACGACGAACCTTTCGCCGGCCTGGATCCGATTTCCTGCAACGTGGTCGGGAAACTGATCCGCCGCCTGAATGATGCGCTGGGCGTAACCTCGGTCGTGGTGTCGTACGACGCGCAGGAATCGCTGAAAGCCATCGACCATGTTTATTTTCTCGCCGACGGCGTGGTCGCGGCGCAGGGTACGACCGAGGAAGTCCGGAATTCGGACGATCCGTTTGTGAAGCAATTCATCCGCGGTCTGCCTGACGGCCCGGTGCCCTTCCATTACCGGCAGAACGCCTACGCCGCAGACCTCGACCTGACGGCATAAAATATCAATTAAATCAAATAGTTATGTAATAAGTGCGGTCGGCCGGGCTCTCAAAGTTTCCAAGCCGCAAAACCGCAACCGACGATCACTTCCGGCACCGCGCAGTAACCGATCAGTTCGAAGCCCTGCCCGCCGGCCACGCCGTGCGCGGCAACCCAGTTGCGGATTTCCGCGGCGCCGTTGCCGACCTGCGGCAGGCGCCGCGTGAGGAATGCGCACAAGGCTGCCGGATCGCCCGCCGCGAAATGCGCCAGGCATTCGCGGTCGAAGGCCTCCTCCACCAGTCCCATCGTCGCCTCGCCGACGGAATGGCTGAGCCCGCCGCTCGCCAGCACCCCCACGCGCAGATTGCCCGGCATTGATGCGATGGCCCGGGCCAGCATTTCCCCCCAGGCATAACAACGCGCAACGGTCGGGAACGGCGGCTCGATGTCATTGAACACGATGGGCACGATCGGCAGTGGATCGATGCCAGCCTTCAGCAACGGGATGCAGAAACCGTGATCCAGAATCATCCGCTGCGACACCGAAGGCTCGAATCCGGACTCCAGCGCGGTTTCGAGGATGTGCTGCGCGAGCTGCGGATGCCCGGGCAGCGTCGGATGCGGAAAGGCCTGCGCCATCCACGGTTCCTTGGGTCCGCCGTGCGTTTCACCGGTGCCGATGCAGATCATCGGCAGGTTGTCGATGAAAAAATTGACCCAGTGGTCCGGGGAAATGATCACCAACGCATCAAGCCGCGCGGCCCGGATGCGCCGCCCGAGTTCATCGAATGCGCCGCTCAGTGCCTGCTGGTGCGCCGACGTCACGGCATCCCACTTGCGCACCATCAGCGGGCCGTGGCTCGCTGCATAGACCCCGGCGAGTTCAGCCATGGTCCGCCCCGGTGGCGCGGATGCGGCGCAGGAATTCGTCGTCCGGCATGCCGGCCACCAGAAAATAGAATCTCAGCAGGTAGGGATTGACCCGCCGCGCGAGGAAGGCCACGTCATCGGCATCGACCGCAGCGCGCACCTCCGCACTCAGGGCATAACGCGCCAGCACCTGTGCACGGCCGGCGCGGAACTCGGCGGCCCTGTCCGGATCCTGCAGATCAAAGAACAGCCTGCTCAGCTCGAAATCGCGCATGGCAGGCAGCCGCGGTTCAGCCCACGCGGCGGATGCGCGCGCCCAGCTTCGACAGCTTCTCCTCGATCCGCTCATAACCGCGGTCGAGGTGATAAATGCGCTCCACCGTGGTCGGGCCCTGCGCCACCAGTCCGGCAACCACGAGGCTGGCCGAAGCCCGCAGGTCGGTCGCCATCACCGTCGCGCCGTTCAGCCCGGCAACGCCCCGGATCAGCGCGGTATTGCCCTCGACGGCGATGTCGGCGCCGAGCCGCTGCATTTCCTGCACATGCATGAAACGGTTTTCGAAAATGGTTTCGACGATGCGTGATGCGCCTGTGGCCACGCTGTTCAGCGCCATGAACTGCGCCTGCATGTCGGTCGGAAACGCCGGATAGGGGGCGGTGCGCACATCCACCGCCTTCAGCGCGCCGTTGGCCCTGACACGGATCCAGTCGCTGCCGGTTTCGACATGCACCCCGGTTTCGCGCAATTTGTCGAGCACGGCGTCCAGCGTGTCAGGGCGCGCGCCGGTGACCTTGACATCGCCGCCGGTCACCGCCGCCGCAACAAGGAAGGTACCGGTCTCGATGCGATCCGGCATCACGCTGTAACGGGCGCCGTGAAGGCGTTGAACCCCTTCGATGGTGATCACATCCGTGCCGGCGCCGCTGATCTTCGCGCCCATCGCCGTCAGGCAGGCGGCAAGATCGGGAATTTCCGGCTCGCGTGCGGCGTTTTCAATCACCGTGACGCCTTCGGCCAGGGTTGCCGCCATCATCAGGTTTTCGGTGCCGGTGACGGTGACGATGTCCATGCAGATGCGCGTACCCCTCAATTTTCCGGCGCGCGCGATCATGTAGCCCTGCTCCATCGCGATGGTCGCGCCCAGCGCCTGCAGTCCTTTCAGATGCTGGTCCACCGGGCGCAGGCCGATGGCGCAGCCGCCGGGCAAGGACACGCGCGCCTCGCCCAGCCGCGCGACCAGCGGCCCCAGTACCAGCACCGACGCGCGCATGGTTTTCACCAGCTCGTAGGGCGCCACAGGATCGGAGATTGTTCCGGCGCGCAATTCGACGCCGCCTTTTTCGTCCAGCGAGGTGGTCACGCCCATCTGCATCAGCAGATTGAGCATGGTCGACACGTCGCGCAGGTGCGGCACGTTGTTGATGATCAGCGGTTCATCCGTCAACAACGCCGCGGTCAGGATCGGCAACGCGGCATTCTTCGCGCCGGAAATCGCGACGCTGCCGTTCAGCGGCACACCGCCTTCGATGACTAGTTTGTCCATAAGGTCAAAATCTTTTTAGCCACAGAGTTCACAGAGAACACAGGGAAAAACAGAACCAGTGAGGAACCGGATTGCATTTGATGTTCTCTGTGCACTCTGTGCCCTCTGTGGCTCAAGGTTTTCAGGTTTTTTCCGCCCATTGTTCCGGCGTCAGCGTTTTCATCGACAGTGCGTGGATTTCCTCGCGCATGCGGTCCCCAAGCGCCTTGTACACCAGCTGATGCTGCTGGACCTTGCTTTTACCCTGGAACGCGGTGCTGACGATCACCGCTTCCCAGTGGTGGCCATCGCCCGCGACTTCGACATGCTGGCAGTCGATGCCGGCGAGGATGGATTGTTTGATGCTGTCCGGAGTAACCATTTTGATTGCCTTGTTCAGTATTTCACTCGGTGCCGCACTCAGTGCCGCACTCAGTGCCGCAATTTATAACCCGATTTGAGCAGCGCCAGCGTCAGCCATGATAAGGCGACAAAACTGCCGCCGACAATGGCCAGGCTGAGGCCCGGCGAAGTGTCTGAAGTTCCAAAAAATCCGTAGCGGAAACCGTCGATCATGTAGAACACCGGGTTCAGATGGGATGCGACCTGCCAGAACGCCGGCAGCGAATGGATCGAATAGAACACCCCGGAGAGAAAAGTCAGCGGCAGGATGATGAAATTGGTGAAGGCCGCCAGCTGGTCGATCTTGTCGGAGTAGATGCCGGCGACGATGCCGAGCGCACCCATCGCGGCGCTGCCGGCGACGCCGAAGAGCAGCACCCACAGCGGATGCGCCACCGGCAGGTCGATGAACAGCAGCGTCGCCAGCAGCACGCCGGCGCCGACGATGACGCCGCGCGCGATGGCGGCCAGCAGATAGGCGAGGAAAAATTCGCGGTGCGACAGCGGCGGCAGCAGCACGAACACGATGTTGCCGGTCATTTTCGACTGCATCAGGCTCGAAGAGGCATTGGCAAACGAGTTCTGCAGCACCGACATCATCGCCAGTCCCGGCAGCAGGAAAGTCGTGTAGTCGACGCCGGGAAACACCTCGACGCGCCCGCGCAGGGCATGGCCGAACACCAGCATGTAGAGCAACGCCGTCAGCACCGGCGCCAGCACGGTCTGCACGCTGACTTTCCAGAAGCGCAGCCATTCCTTGTAAAACAGGGTGTAGAAGCCGGTCATTGAGATGCCGTGAAGGCGTGAAGGGATGAAGGCGTGAAAACGCGGACACATTCAGTTACACGATACCCCTTCACTCATTCACTCCTTCACTCATTCACGGCCTGCGCATGATCTGGACAAATACCTCTTCGAGGTCGGGCTGCATGATTTCCATTTCCTGCACCGGCACACCCGCCACCCGCAGCGCCGCCATCACCGGCTCGACTTCACCGTAACCGGGCAGGGCGAGTCGGATTGCGCCGTCCTCGCGCCGTTCCGCCACCAGCGCTTCGAGTTGTGCCGGCAATGCCCCGCCCAGCCGCAGTTCGACATAACAGCCCGAGTGCAGGCGCAGCAGGTTTTCGGTTTTATCCAGCGCCACGATGCGCCCCTGCTTCAGCATCGCCACGCGCCCGCACAGCGCCTCGGCCTCTTCCAGGTAATGCGTGGTCAGCACGATGGTATGGCCGTCGCGGTTCAGCCGCCGGATGAAACGCCACAAGGCCTGGCGCAGCTCGACGTCGACGCCGGCGGTCGGCTCATCGAGCACGATCACCGGCGGCTTGTGCACCAGCGCCTGTGCCACCAGCACGCGGCGCTTCATGCCGCCGGACAGCGCGCGCATGTTGGTGTCGGCCTTGGCGGTGAGGTCGAGGTTTTCGATCACCTCGTCGATCCACGCACGGTTGTCGCGCAGCCCGAAATAGCCGGACTGTATGTTCAGCGTCTCGCGCACGGTGAAAAAGGGATCAAACACCAGTTCCTGCGGCACCACGCCCAGCGCGCTCCGCGCTTCGCGATAAGAGTCAACGACGTGATGGCCCATGATGCGCGCCGCGCCGCTGCTCGGGCGCGTCAGC
>CAZSIR010000034.1:0-17776 GCA_964606765.1 uncultured Bordetella sp.
ATGTAATTGGTGATGCTCTGCCCGGTGCCGTGGCGCGGCAGCAGGCGCAGCAGCGTGCTCACATCCTCCAGCGTCGGCACCACTTTTTCGATGCCGGTGATCGCCACATGCACTTTCGGCAGGGTCGTCACCATGCGCCCGTTGCCCTCGTTGGTGACGATCAGCGTCGAGCCGGTTTCGGCAATGATGAAATTGGCGCCGGACACACCCATGTCCGCCGAGAGGAAATGCGGCCGCAGTTTTTCCCGCGCCTCGCGGCACAACGCCGGGATGTCGGTGAGCCGCGGCGCCTGATGTTTTTCGGCAAACAGGTCCGACACTTCATCGCGGGTCTTGTGCACCACGGGTGCGACGATATGCGACGGCGGTTCCTTGGCCAGTTGCAGGATGTATTCGCCGAGATCGGTTTCGACCACCTCCAGCCCCGCCGCCTCCAGTGCATCGTTCAGGCCGCATTCCTCGGTCACCATCGATTTCGACTTGATGACCTTGCGCACGCCATGCTGCGCGGCGATTTCCCTGACGATGCGGTTGACGTCGGCGTGGCTTTCCGCCCAGTGCACCACCGTGCCTTGTGCCGTGGCATTGCGCTCAAAGGTTTCCAGCCAGACATCCAGGCTGGCCAGCGCGCGGTCGCGGATCGCGGCTGCGGCATCGCGGATATCCTGGAAATTGTCCAGTTCGGCCACCCGGTCGGCACGGCCTTTGACAAAATTCCCTTGTAACTTCTTCAACGCGCTTTGCAAACGGACATCGGCCAGTTTGGCGCCGGCACGGGCCTTGAAGTGCATGGAAGTGATCTGCATGGCCGTTAGTATATAGCGCCCCTCCAGACCCCCTTCTGGTACGCATTTTGCGAGATTTGCGGCATGAAAATCATGCTGGTGGATGAATCCCCGGAACGCTCGCTGTACTTGCGCCTGACGCTGGAGCGGCTGGGGCATGAAATCGTCGCCGAAGTCGCCGATCCGCGGCGGCTGTACGACGAGGTGCGTCGCCAGTCGCCGGATGCCATCATCATCGACACCGAATCCCCCAGCCGCGACACGCTGGAACATTTGTGTCTGATTACAGAGAGTTGCCCGCGCCCGATCGTGATGTTCACGCAGGACGCCAAACGCGAATCCATCCGCGAAGCCGTGCGTGCCGGCGTAACCGCCTATATTGTCGACGGCCTGGCGCCGGAACGCATTTCGCCGATCATTGAAACCGCCGTCGCCCGTTTCGAAGCCTTCCAGACGGTCAAAAACGAATTGTCGGTGGCCAAGAGCCAGTTATCAGAGCGAAAAGTCATTGAACGCGCCAAGGGCATCCTGATGAAAAGTCGCGGCATCAGCGAAGATGAGGCTTATGTCGCCTTGCGCAAACTGGCGATGGACCGTAACCAGCGCATCGTGGAAATCGCCCAGCAGGTCGTCGCTGTTTCAGAACTGCTGGCCTGACACACTGCGCTGGCGCCCGTTTTGGTGCCAAGTGGCATTGCACTGCACCATCAGCGCGCATTGCAGCACCTTGTCATGGCTTTGATCCACTGCCAGCACTCAAAAATTATATCAATAAAATCAAATAGTTATATATACCCCCTGAAGATGGCATAACGGTTGCTATGTTTTGACCGCAAATGACTGCGCAGCATGACTGTGCACGTCATCTGCGGACCAATGACGGTCTGAACACGGATTCAGGACAACGGCGTCCATACCCTGCGCAACCACGCAGGGCATGGACGCTTTTTTATTGGGAACAGGATTGGACACGGCGCCACAAGACAGTCTGGAAACTCCGCAGTCTGCGGCTGTCCAGTCAGCAGCGGTTCCTGTCGTCATCGTCGGAGCGGGCCCGGTCGGCGTGCGCCTGGCACAGGAACTGCACCGGCGGCAACCCGGCCTGCCGCTGATCATTTATGGCGACGAACCCTTCGAGCCCTACAACCGGGTCCGGCTCTCGAGCTATCTGGTCGGCGAGGTCAACTGGCACGGGCTGACCCGCGACCTGGCCCTGCCCGAAGTGCCCCATGTGCAGAGCCGCTTCGGCTGCGCGGTCACCACGATCGACCGGGAACAGCACTGCATCATCGACTCCAGCGGAGCACGGCAACCCTATTCCAGGCTGATACTCGCCACCGGATCAAGGCCGCATGTTCCGGAAATCCCGGGCATCCATCTGCCGGGCGTCTACACCTTCCGTAATGTTCGCGACGCGCAAACCCTGCTTGCGCGCCGGGTACGCAGCCGCCGCACGATCATCCTCGGCGGCGGACTGCTCGGTCTCGAAGCGGCGCGCGCCATGCAGCGCTACAACACCGAAATCTGCGTCATCGAACACTACAGCCGGCTGATGATGCGGCAGCTCGATGACGGCGCCGCCGCCTACCTGCTGGCCAACCTGAAGGCCCTGGGCATCGAAGTCCTGCTCGGAGAAGGCATCAAGCGGGTCGAAGGCACGGGCGCCGTCACCGGCATCACGCTGCGCAACGACCAGCTGATGCCCTGCGACACGCTGCTGGTTGCCACGGGCATCGTTCCCAATGTCGAGCTGGCGCGGGCTGCGGGCCTGCACATCGGCCGCGGCATTCGCGTCAATGACGCGATGCAGACCTCGGATCCGGACATCTATGCCGCCGGCGAATGCGCCGAACACCGCGACCGCGTCTACGGCATCGTCGCACCGGGACTGGAACAGGCCGCCATCGCCGCGCACCGCATCTGCGGCGGCGATGCGAACTACCACGGATCCACCATTGCCACGCGCCTCAAGGTGCTCGACCTCCCGGTATTCAGCATGGGCCCGGTCGGCGCCGAGGAAACGCCGGATTTCGCGCGCACATCGACGTACCGCACGCCGCGCGTCTATCGCAAGCTGGTCACCCGCCGCGGTCGGCTGATCGGCGCCATTGCCATCGGCCTCTGCCCTGAAATCAATCGCCTGCAGGAAGCCGTGATGCGCCAGCGCCGGGTCTGGCCCTGGCAGCAATGGCGCTTTCGCCGCGAAGGCCTGCTGTGGCCGCCGGAAGAACTCTCCAGCGTCGTCGCCTGGCCGGCGAGCACCACGGTCTGCAACTGCACCGGGGTCACACGCGGCCAGCTCGGCGCTGCAATGACGGCCGGCTGTTGCACGATTGAAGCGCTTGCGGCACGCACCGGCGCTTCCACCGTCTGCGGCTCCTGCCGCCCGCTGCTCGCCGAACTGGCCGGCAGTTCCGCCCCGCCGGAACCGGTGCGCGGCTGGCGCTGGCTGCTCGGCGCCGGCGTCGCAGGCATGCTCCTCGCCGCCGTGATGGCCCTGCCGCTCAACCTCTCCTACGCGGAATCCGCGCAATCCACCTGGCAGTGGGACCTGCTGTGGCGCGACTCCTTCTGGAAGCAGGTCAGCGGCTACACCGCGGCCGGCCTCAGCGCGCTGCTGCTGATCATGTCGCTGCGCAAGCGCATCCGCCGCTTCACGCTGGGCGACTTTTCATTGTGGCGGGTCGCGCATTCGCTGATCGGCGGCTGCACGGTGGCGGCGCTGGCGGTACACACCGGCGGCCGCCTCGGCGAAAACCTCAACCTCGCGCTGATCGGATTTTTCATCGGCATGGTCGCCGTCGGCGCCGCAGCCGGCGGCATTACCGCGCTGGAACATCGCATGGGCGCCGGCGCTGCACGACTGCGCCGCGCCTGGCAGTGGACGCACATCCTGCTGTTCTGGCCGATACCGGCCTTGCTCGCAATGCATGTATTCAAATCCTATTACTTCTGACGCGCGGATTTCATGGCAAAACCGAGCGGGCGCAGGATTTTCTGGATTTACTGGGGAATATTGACTTTGGCCATCGGCGGTTATCTTGCAGCAGGTCTGTTCGCGAAAAACGCCGCGACCAATCCGCTGCTGTCTCCTGCACGGGCGATGCTGCTTCCGGGACAGACCACGCACGGCCATTACCAGATCGAACTCGCCTGCGAAGCCTGTCACAGCGAACCCTTTGCCGGCCGCGACGCGCTGCAAAAATCCTGCCTGAACTGCCACGCCGCCGAACTGAAGGCGGCGAACGACACCCATCCGAAAAGCAAATTCACCGACCCGCGCAACATCGACCGCCTGGAAAAACTGGATGCCACGCAATGCGTGACCTGCCACACCGAGCATCGCCCCCACATCACCACGGCGATGGGTGTCACGCTGCCGCCGGACCTGTGCTTCCACTGCCATGCCGAAATCGGCAAAGACCGGCCCAGTCACGAAGGCATGGCCTTCAACACCTGCAACAGCGCCGGTTGTCACAAATACCACGACAACCGCGCGCTCTACGGTGATTTCCTCGTCAAACATGCCGAGGCCGCGGCACTGTCGGAAAAACGCGGTGTTGCGGCGCGTGACTTTGCCAAAATCGTCACCGAACTGGGCAGCTACCCGCTGGATCGTTACCCGCTGCGCAAACTCACCGCCGCCGATGCCGATGCGCCGGCTGGTGTCGCCCGCGACAAACACGTGATGGATGACTGGCTGCAGACCTCACACGCCGCCGCCGGCGTGAACTGCAGCGGCTGCCACAACACCAAGGACGCCAAAGGTGCCGTGACCTGGGTGCAGAAACCGGCACAGGAGGCCTGCGCCTCCTGCCACCAGCCGGAAGCGAAAAACTTCATGGCCGGCAGACACGGCATGCGCCTGGCACAGGGTCTGGGCCCGATGTCGCCGGGCATGGCGCGCCTGCCGATGAAAGCCGATGCCCATGACAAAACGCTGACCTGCAACAGCTGCCACGGCGCACATGCCTTCGACACCCGAAAGGCGCAGGTGGAATCCTGCCTCGGCTGCCACAACGACCAGCACAGCCTCGCCTATCGCGGTTCGCCCCACCACAAGCTGTGGCAGCAGGAACTGGCCGGCACGCTGCCCGCGGGGCAGGGCGTCAGTTGCGCCACCTGCCACATGCCGCGCATCGAACATCGCCAGGAGGACATCAAGCGCACCCTGGTGCAGCACAACCAGAGCGACACGCTGCGTCCGCCGGAAAAAATGATCCGCCCGGTATGCATGAGCTGCCATGGCCTCGGATTCGCCATTGATGCACTGGCCGATCCGGCGCTCGCGCGCAACAACTTCAGCGGCAAGCCCGGCAAACACATCAACAGCATCGAGATGGCGGTGAAGGTCGAACAACGCGCTGAAGAATCGCGCAAACGCGAAAAGGCGCCCCAATGAAACAGTCGCGCGAAACAATTTTTGGCATGACCGGAAGCTCCACTCCGGTTTTTAAACGCAGTGAACCCAAGGAGACCCCAGCATGAACATCACCCGGCAACTTCGCAGTCACGTCCTGGCTTGCGCCGTTCTGGCAAGCACGTTTTCCGGCGCCGCCGCCGCGCAGTCCAGCGGCTGGTCCTACGCCCAGATCGCCGATGCGCTGCACGCCATCATGGAATCGGATCGCACGGTTTACACGCGCCTGATCGTCAACCGCCTGCAGAACGAGGAAAAGGTCATCAAGGCCAGCGAACACTGGAAAGATGAAAAAGCCCTGGTGCTGCCGGCGCAGATGTTCCGCTACGGCTCGGAGATGGTGGCCGAGAAGGATCCGGGATTCAGCTATTCGCTGCTCTCGCTGTGGCCGGTGAACAAGCAGAATGCGGCCAAGACCCCGATCGAGAAAAAGGGGCTGGAAGCGGTGGCCAAGGACTCTTCCAAACCGTTCTACGCGGAAGAGGTGCTGGGCGGCAAGAAATTCTTCACCGCGGTTTATGCCGACAAGGCGATCGCCCGTGCCTGCATCTCCTGCCATAACGACCACAAGGACAGCCCGCGCCGCGACTTCAAGATGGGCGAAACCATGGGCGGCGTGGTGCTGCGCCTGCCGATGAAGTAACCCTGCCATGCCCCTTTCAACGCGAATCGCGACTGCCGCCGGATGGGCCGCCCTGCTGCTGGCGGCCGGTCCGGTGGCGGGCCAGGACACATCGCCCTATCCGGAATTTGCCGACCAGCAGCACGGCCGCAAGGTCTGGATGGGCACCTGCCGCGACTGCCATGCCAATCCCATGTCGGATGCGCCCCAGGTCAAAAACGCCGCCGCCTGGGAAAAACGCATCGCCAAGGGCCGGGATGCACTGTATGTCAGCGCCACCAGGGGTCTGGTCACCGCCAAGACCGAAATGCCGCCCCGCGGCGGCAATCCCAACCTGAGTGACGCCGACGTCCGGGCCGCTGTGGACTACATGGTCACCCTCGTCAACACCATCGGAAACCCCAAAGGAAACCCAAAATGACCCCGCAACAAATCACGCTGGTGAAATCCAGCTGGCAGCAGGTCCTGCCGATCAAGGAAACCGCCGCCGAACTGTTTTACAACCAGTTGTTCACACTCGACCCCTCGCTGAAAGCGCTGTTCAAGGGCGACATGAAAGAGCAGGGCAAAAAACTGATGACCATGATCACGGTCGCGGTCAATGCGCTCGACAAGCTGGAAACCATCGTGCCTGCAGTGCAGGATCTCGGCCGCCGCCATGCCGGGTACGGCGTCAAGGACGCGCATTACGACACCGTGGCCGGCGCGCTGCTGTGGACGCTGGGCAAAGGGCTGGGCGACGGTTTTACCGAAGAGGTCAAGCAGGCCTGGGTTGCCGCTTACACCATACTCGCAAGCACCATGAAACAGGCCGCAGCAAAAGCCGCCTAGGCACCTGCATGTTTCAGGCAAAAGACATCGCCTGCGCGCGCGGTGATTCCTGGCTGTTCACGGGCTGCAGCTTCACCCTGGCCGCCGGGCAGTTGCTGCAGATCACGGGCCCCAACGGCAGCGGCAAGACCACGCTGCTGCGCACGCTGTGCGGCCTGCGTCCGGCGCAGCACGGCAAGGTGCTCTGGCATGGTGCCGCCCCGGCGTCCGCGCAGTTCCGCCAGGCGCTTTGCCATGTCGGCCACAGCGACGGCCTCAATCCGGCGCTGACAGTCAGCGAAAACCTGCGTTATCACTTCGCCATGCGCGGACAGCCTGTCGATGGCGATGAACTGCAGGCCGCCCTGTCCGCCATGGCACTGCTGCCCTGCGGCGACATTGCCGTGGAGCGGCTGTCGCAGGGCCAGCGGCGGCGCGCGGCACTGCTGCGGCTGCGACTCGGCAAAGCCAGCCTGTGGATCGTCGACGAGCCGCTGGCCGCCCTCGACACCGCTGCGGCGCGCTGTTTCGGGCGCTGGCTGTCCGGACATCTGGCCGGCGGCGGCATCGCCGTCTGCAGCACCCACCAGGGCCTGCAGCCGCTGCTGAACACCACTGTGCAATCGCTGGACCTGGGCGCGTTGCGGCCCGCCTTTGCCCCCGAGGAGCCCGCATGGGTCCCCTTGCCAGCCTGATCGCGCGTGAACTGACGCTGCGCCTGCGCAACGCCGCGCAGCTGACCACCATCATCATTTTTTTTGTGCTGGTCAGCAGCCTGTTTCCGCTGGGCGTCGGCGCGGAGCAGTCCTTCCTCGCGAAACTGGCGCCGGGCATCATCTGGATCGCCGCCCTGCTCGCCACACTGCTCGCCACTGACACCCTGTTTGATGACGACTGGCAGGACGGCACGCTGGACCAGCTGCTGCTGGCGCCGCAGTCTTTCACAACCATGGTACTGGCCAAGGCGGCTGCACACTGGCTGGGCTGCGGACTGCCGCTGCTGATCGCAGCCCCGCTGGTCGGGCTGCAGCTGGGACTCGCCGCGGAAAGCCAGGGCGTGCTGGCGGCATCACTGGCGCTGGGCACGCCGCTGCTGAGCCTGATTGCCGCCTTCGGCGCGGCGCTGACCCTCGGCCTGAAACGCAGCTCGACCCTGGTCGCGCTGCTGGCGCTGCCGCTGATGGCGCCGGTCATCGTCTTCGGCGCCGGCGCCGTCACTGCCGCAGTCAACGGCCTGTCGGCCATGCCGCACCTGTCGCTGCTCGCTGCATTCCTGATCCTCGCCCTGCTGGCGATGCCGGCGCTGACTGCCGCGGCATTGCGGGTGGCGGCCGAACAATGAAAACGACCACGCCATGAATCTGTGGAAATACGCCTCGCCGGTACGCTTTCATGTCCTCGCCGGGCAACTGGCGCCGTGGTTCGCCGTCGCAGCAGGAATTGCGGCGGTCGCCGGCCTTTATCTGAGCCTGGTGCTGCTGCCAGCGGATTACCGCCAGGGCGACGCCTACCGCATCCTGTTCATCCACGTGCCGGCGGCATGGCTGTCGATGTTCATCTACCTGATCATGGCCATCTATGCCGCGCTGGGCTGGGTGCTCAATACCCGCCTGTCATCCATGATGGCCGCCGCACTGGCGCCGACCGGCGCTCTGTTTACGCTGATCACGCTGATCAGCGGCGCGTTGTGGGGGCGGCCGACCTGGGGCACCTACTGGGTCTGGGATGCGCGCCTGACCTCCGAACTGCTGCTGCTCTTCCTCTATCTCGGTTTCATGGCGCTGCACGGCGCGATTGACGATGCACGCCGCGCCGCAAAATCCGCCGGCATCCTCGCCGTCGCCGGCCTGGTCAACTTGCCGGTCATCTATTTTTCGGTGTACTGGTGGAACACCCTGCATCAGGGCGCAACGCTCAGCCTTGGCAGCCCGGCAAAAATGTCGGGCGACATGCTGCTGGCCCTGCTGCTGATGAGTTTTGCGCTGTGGTGCTACAGCGTTGCAGTCACCCTGGTCCGGGTACGTCGCATCATCTCTTCGCAGGAAAACCGCGCGCCAATGCCGCGCATCACCCAACTGGAGCACGCATGAGCTTTTATGACTGGTTTGAAATGGGCGGTTACGGCGCATTCGTCTGGGGCGCCTATGGCGCTGCAGCGCTGCTGCTGGGCACTGAATTGCTGCTGCTGCGCCATCGCGGCGTGCCGGCGCGCCGGCAGGCACGGCCTTCGCGATGACAGCCCGGCAGCGGCGCGGCCTGGCCATTGCCGGCCTCTCCGCCGCATTTGCCCTGGCCGTCGCCCTGGTGCTGAACGCGCTCAACAGCAATCTGGTGTTTTTCCTGACGCCGAGCGAAGTGCTCGCGGGACAGGCCCCGGCACGCGGCAGCTTCCGCATCGGCGGACTGGTGGAACGCGGCAGCCTGCGGCGTGACGGGCCCGAGGTCAGCTTCGTGATTCGCGACCGCAAGCACCACATGCCGGTCAGTTATCGCGGCATCCTGCCCGACCTGTTTGCCGAGGAGCAGGGCGCGGTGGCCTTTGGCCGCATGGACGACAGCGGCCGCTTTCGCGCCGAACAGGTGCTGGCGAAACACGACGAAACCTACATGCCGCCGGAAATCGCCGCCAAGGTGGCACAGCAGGAAGGCGCGCGGCTGCCATGATTGCCGAACTGGGCCAGTTCAGCCTGGCGCTGGCGCTGGCGATGGCCATGGTCCAGGGCATCGTGCCGCTGCTGGGTTTTGCCCTCAGCCGCGGCGGATGGAGCGTGATCGCGGCGCCGGCCGCGCGCGGCCAGTGCGCTTTCCTGCTGCTCGCTTTTGTATGCCTCACGCATGGTTTTCTCACCAGTGATTTTTCCGTGGCTTATGTCGCCGCGCATTCCAACAGCCTGCTGCCGGCCAATTACCGGATCGCCGCAGTCTGGGGCGGCCACGAAGGTTCGCTGTTGCTGTGGGCGCTGATCCTGTCAGCCTGGGCGGTTGCGGTGAGCGCATGCAGCCGTTCACTCCCGGCCGCCTTTGCCGGGCGCACGCTCGCAGTGATGGGCCTGATCAGCTGCGGCATCCTGGCCTTCCTGATTTTCACCTCCAATCCCTTCACGCGGCTGTTGCCGGCGCCGATGGACGGCAATGACTTGAATCCCCTGCTGCAGGACCCCGGCCTGGTGATGCATCCGCCCCTGCTCTACATGGGCTACGTCGGCTTCACCGTGCCGTTTGCGCTGGCCATCGCCGCACTGCTTGAAGGCCGCTTCGATGCCAACTGGGCGCGCTGGTCGCGGCCCTGGACGGTGGCTGCCTGGAGTTTCCTCACGGTCGGCATCGCGCTGGGCAGTTTCTGGGCCTATTACGAACTGGGCTGGGGCGGCTGGTGGTTCTGGGATCCGGTCGAGAATGCCTCGTTCATGCCCTGGCTCACCGGCACGGCGCTGATGCACTCCCTGATCGTTGCCGACAGGCGCGGCGGCTTCAAGGGCTGGACCATCCTGCTTGCGATCATCACTTTTTCACTGAGCCTGCTCGGCACCTTCCTCGTGCGTTCCGGCGTGCTGACTTCGGTGCATGCCTTTGCAACCGATCCGGGACGCGGCATTTTTGTGCTCGCCTTCCTTGCGCTGGTTGCCGGCGCCTCGCTCGCACTGTACGCCTGGCGCGCACCGCGTATCCGCGAGGGCATGCCCTTCGCTGCGCTGTCGCGGGAAACGCTGCTGCTGTCAAACAATGTGCTGCTGGCCGTGGCCGCCGCCACCGTGCTGCTCGGTACGCTGTACCCGCTGCTGCTTGATGCACTGGATCTCGGCAAGATTTCCGTCGGCCCGCCGTATTTTGAAACCGTGCTCCTGCCGGTGTTCGCTTTGCTCGCCTTCCTGCTCGCCATTGGTCCGGTGGCGCAATGGCAACGTGCGCGCCTGCCCGACCTGGCCACCCGATTGCGCTGGGCCCTGGGCGTCAGCGCAACAACAGGCATCCTGACGCCACTGCTGATGGGCCGCTGGTCTGCATGGGTGGCGCTAGGCATGCTGCTGGCCGCGTGGATCACCGCCGCCACCCTTTTCTCGGCGGCGGCAAGGCTGCGCCCGTCCGGCACGCCCGGCAGCTGGAAATCAAGGCTGGCCGCGCTGCCGCCCGGATACGGCGGCATGATGCTCGCCCACCTCGGAGTCGCCGTGTTCATCGCCGGCGTGACGCTCAGCCGCGGCTATTCCAGCGAAACCGTGACCCGCCTCGCCCCCGGAGAAACCACCAGCCTCGGTGACCATGTTTTCCGCCTGGAGGGCAGCAAGGCGGCGACCCAGGACAATTATTTCGCGCAGCAGGCGAGGATCAGCGTCAGCAGACACGGCAGACCCGAAGCCATCCTGCTGCCTGAAAAACGCTTTTATCCGGTTCAGAACAAAACCCTCAGCGAAGCCGCCATCGACCGCGGCATCACGCGCGACCTGTATGTCACGCTGGGTGACGCATTGCCGGGAAACGCCTGGGTGGTGCATCTGCATCACAAACCCTGTGTCAACTGGATCTGGATCGGCTGCCTGCTGATGGCCTGCGGCGGTTTGCTGACCCTGACCGACCGCCGCTATCGCCTGCGGCGGCGCGAAAAAACACAGGTCATGGCGCCGGCCGCACTGCAGCCGGCAACCC
This sequence comes from uncultured Bordetella sp., assembly GCA_964606765.1. GTDB lineage: Bacteria > Pseudomonadota > Gammaproteobacteria > Burkholderiales > SG8-41. The sequence continues at coordinate 11,282 of CAZSIR010000034.1, forward strand.
AGTCATGAGCCGCTACGCCCCGCTGGCCATCCTGGCCCTACTCGTCGCACTGCTCGGCGCCGGCCTGACGCGCAACCCGCGGGAACTGCCCTCGCCGCTGATTGGCAAGCCGGCGCCGGATTTTGCGCTGGCGCGCATCGCCGGTGATCCCGCGGCCGTGACGCCGGCATCCCTGCGCGGCGAGATCTGGCTGCTCAATGTCTGGGCTTCCTGGTGCGCCACCTGTCGTGACGAAATGGGCGCCCTGCAGACGCTGGCCGCCGAACGCAGCATCACCCTGGTCGGACTCAACCACAAGGATGATCGCGATGCCGCCACCCGCTGGCTGGCGCGCTACGGCGACCCTTACACGCTCAACCTGTTTGACGGCACTGGCCGGGTCGGCATGGATTTCGGCGTCTATGCGGTGCCTGAAACCTTCATCGTCGATGGCCGCGGCATCATCCGCTACAAGCACATCGGCGCGCTGACGCCGGAAATCCTGCGCCGGGACATCCTGCCGCTGGTCGGGCGGCTGCGCGGTGAAACCAGGGTCCCGGTCTCATGAAGCCGCGCCCCGCAAACATCGCCATGGCCGCGATTGTGCTGGCCCTTCATTGCGGCCATGGCGTGGCCTCCACCCCGGCCGTTGAGCAACGACTGGTCGCGCTGACCGCAGAATTGCGCTGCGCCGTCTGCCAGAATCAATCCCTGGCCGAATCCGATGCGCCGCTGGCGCGCGACCTGCGGCGCGAAATGCGCGCCATGATGGAAGCCGGACGCAGCGATGGCGAGGTCATCGATTTCCTCGTCAACCGTTATGGCGACTTTGTGCGTTACCGCCCGCCGCTGCGCGCCGAAACCCTGCTGCTGTGGTTCGGGCCTTTTTTGCTGCTGCTGGCCAGCGTGGTGGTGCTGGCGCGACGCCTGCGCAAGGGCAAGGCGCGCGCAGCGTTGACGCCGCAGGATGCAGCCCGTGCCGCAGCGCTGCTTGCGGGGGAACCGTCGCCATGACGCTGTGGCTGTTCGCACTGGCATTGACCGTGGGCGCCCTGCTGTTCCTGCTGCCGGTGCTGCTCGAGCCACCGGCTCAGCACGATGATCCGCCGGTAACGGACGTCTACCGCGACCAGCTGCGTGAACTCGATGCCGATCTGGCGACCGGTCGCATCACTGCTGCCGCGCATGCGCTGGCGCGGGCGGAACTGCAGCAAAGGGTGCTCGAGGATCACGCCCATCGCGGAAAAACCGCAGCCCCTGCAGCCTCCGGCCTGCGCGGCCTCGCACTCACGCTGGGCGCTCTGATACCGGCCTGCGCCACGCTGATCTATCTGCAGGTCGGCAGTCCCGCCGCCATCGCCGGCGGGGAGAACCAGTCCGGCCGGGAGAGGATTGCAGCGACAACGCCGGCGCCCGCACAGAAGACGGCGACCAGCACCACGGCCGACGCGGGCGCATCTGTCAGCGGCACGGTCAGCATCGCCGGCGAGTTGGCGCGCGAACTGGCCGCAGGCGATGTGCTGTTCGTGTTTGCAAGGGCGCCGGAAGGCCCGCCGATGCCGCTGGCGGTATTGCGTGTCAGCAACCCGCGGCTGCCCCTGCGCTTCACGCTGGATGACAGTCTCGCCATGACTCCCGAGTTCCGTTTGTCCATGCACCGGGAAGTCAACGTTCAGGCACGGCTGTCGAAATCCGGCAATGCCCGGCCCGGCAGCGGCGATCTGCAGAGTCCGGTGCTGCGCGTAAAAACAGGCACAGCCGGCATCACGCTGAGCATTCGTGAGCGCATCCCCTGAAAGCCGCGAGCGCCCCTTTTCTGTGCGCTCCTGTTCCTGATGCCCCACCACGGCACAGCGGGACCTTACTCCATGCTTTCTGCTGCCTCAGAAATTGAACTTTTTTATCAATAAAATCAAATAGATATGTCGTTCCGCCGGCCTTGGCACAGGGTTTGCTGAACTAGTCATCAAGAACATCGGCGATTTGCCAACGACGGCAAACACCGGTGAGGGCGGCAGTCAGATGCCCATCACGGACAACGGCGTCCATTCAAAGGGAAATTTTCCCGGTGAATGGACGTTTTTTTTGGATCACTGGGAGCATGCAATGAGCAACGGAGCACAGGATGACAAAACAGGGAAAACAGCGAAACGCAATGACGGGCGCCGCCAGTTCCTGCGCCGCAGCAGCGCGATCGGGGGAGCAGCGCTGATGGCCATGCTTCCCGACGCGGTTCGCACCGGCGCCTGGGCGGCAGGCTCCGACGCCCCGGAAAAAACCGAAGTGAAAATCGGCTTCATCCCGCTGACCGACTGCGCCTCGGTGGTCATGGCCTCGGTACTCGGTTTCGACAAGAAATACGGCATCAAGATCACGCCGACCAAGGAAGCCTCCTGGGCCAGCGTGCGCGACAAACTGATCAACGGCGACATTGACGCCGCCCACGTGCTGTACGGCCTGGTCTACGGCGTGCATCTCGGCGTCGGCGGTCCGAAGCGCGACATGTCGGTGCTGATGACCATCAACAACAACGGCCAGGGCCTGTCGCTGTCGAAAAAAATCGCCGACAAGGGCGCGGTAAGCCTCGAATCGCTGGTCGCGCTGATGAAACGCGAGCCGCGCGATTACACGTTTGCGCAGACCTTCCCCACCGGCACCCATGCCATGTGGCTGTACTACTGGCTGGCCTCGGCCGGCGTCAACCCGCTGAAGGATGTGCGCTCGATCGTCGTGCCGCCGCCGCAGATGGTGGCCAACGCCCGCGTCGGCAACATGGACGGCTTCAGCGTCGGCGAACCGTGGAACCATCGCGGCATTGTCGATGGCGTATCCATCCACGCCGCCAGCTCGCAGGACGTGTGGAAAGACCATCCGGAGAAGGTCGTCGGCACCACCGCCGAGTTCGTGCAGAAAAATCCGAACACCGCGCGCGCCATGATCATGGCCATCCTCGAGGCCAGCCGCTGGATTGACGCCTCGCTGTCCAACCGCCGCAAGATGGCGGAAACCATTGCGGCAACGCCGTACGTCAACACCTCGGTGGACGTCATCGGCGAGCGCATCCTTGGCCGCTACCAGAACGGCCTCGGCAAAACCTGGGACGACCCCAACTACATGAAGTTCTTCAACGACGGCGTGGTGAATTTCCCCTATCTGTCCGACGGCATGTGGTTTCTCACCCAGCACCGCCGCTGGGGATTGCTGAAAACCGACCCGGACTACCTCGCCGTGGCCAAGCAGATCAACCAGATCGATCTTTACAAGCAGGCGGCGGCCCAGCTGAAGATCAGCGTACCCAAGGATCCGATGCGCACGTCAAAACTGATCGATGGCGTGGTGTGGAACGGCAAGGATCCGCAGAAATACGCGATGAGCTTCCCGGTCAAGATGGCCTGATGACAGGAGTCCGCAGATGATGACCGCACCCGCCAGCACCGCAACCGCGCCCACCGCCCCTCCGAACACCGAAACCGGGGGCGCCCGCGCGCCGGCATCCGCCGTCGTGCCGCACCCCGCCGCGCCGACGCGCAACGCCGCAGCGGAGCAGGCTGCAGCCAACCTGCGCATCGCAGTACGGCGGCGCGCCGAAATCGCCGCGCGCCTCGCGGCGCCGATACTCGGCCTGCTGGTGTTTCTGACGATCTGGTCGGCCATCGCGCAACTCGGATCGATCCCGGGTCCGGCAAAAACCTGGGAAGCCGCGAAAGTGGTGTTCAGCGATCCTTTTTACAAGAATGGACCCAATGATCAGGGCATCGCCTGGAAAATCGGCGGCTCGCTGTCGCGCGTCGGCATCGGTTTCGGCCTGGCCGCGCTGGTCGGCATTCCGCTCGGCTTCATGATTGGCCGCTTCCTCTTCCTGCGCAACATGTTCGAGCCGGTGATCAGCCTGCTGCGGCCGGTGTCGCCGCTGGCCTGGCTGCCGATCGGGCTGCTGGTATTCAAGGGCGCGGATCCGGCGGCAATCTGGACCATTTTCATCTCCAGCATCTGGCCGATGGTCATCAACACCGCAGTCGGCGTGCAGCGCATCCCGCAGGATTACCTCAACGTCGCACGCGTGCTGAAACTGTCGGAATGGAAGGTCTTCAGCAAGATCCTGTTTCCGGCGGTTCTGCCCTACATGCTGACCGGCGTGCGCCTGGCCATCGGCGTGGCCTGGCTGGTCATTGTCGCGGCGGAAATGCTGACAGGCGGCGTGGGCATCGGCTTCTGGGTCTGGGATGAATGGAACAACCTGAAAGTCGAGAACATCATCATCGCGATTTTTGTCATCGGCATCATCGGCCTGCTACTCGAGCACGGGCTGCTGCTGCTCGCCAAACGCTGGCAGTACGATTGATGAACAGGGACGAAATGACGGGCGAGCGCGTTGGGAACGAAGTGACCGAGCGCACACGCCGCCGGATCTGATCAGAACCGCATTTTGAGGAACCACAAATGGAACGCTATCTGAACATTGAACAGGCCGGCATGATTTTTGAAACCCGCAAGGGCGCCTTCACCGCGCTGCGCGACATCAACCTCGACATCCAGAAAGGCGAATTTGTCACGCTGATCGGCCATTCCGGCTGCGGAAAATCAACACTGCTCAACCTGATTGCCGGACTGACCACGCCGACCACCGGTTATCTTTTCCTGTCAGGACGCCAGATTGACGGCCCCGGCCCCGACCGCGGGGTGGTTTTCCAGAACCACTCGCTGCTGCCCTGGCTGACCTGTTTCGAAAACATCCATCTGGCTGTCGAGCGGGTGTTTGCCGACACCGAGTCCAAGGCACAACTGCGTGAACGCACGCAGCGCGCGCTGGAACTGGTTGGTCTCGGCCAGGCCGCGGAAAAACGCCCGCATGAAATCTCCGGCGGCATGAAGCAGCGCGTCGGCATTGCGCGCGCGCTGGCGATGGAACCCAAGGTTCTGCTGATGGACGAGCCTTTCGGCGCGCTGGATGCACTGACCCGGGCAAGGCTGCAGGATGAACTGATGCGCATCGTCACCGCCACCGGCAGCACCGTGGTGATGGTCACTCACGATGTCGACGAAGCCGTCCTGCTCGCCGACCGCGTGGTGATGATGACCAACGGACCTGCGGCGACCATTGGCGAAATCCTCCATGTTGACCTGCCGCGTCCGCGCGAGCGCCTCGCGATGGCCGGCAATCCGGTTTACCTGGCCGCCCGCAAGGCGGTGCTCGAATTCCTGTATCAAAAACAGCTCAAGGCAGCCTAGACAGAAAAGTCAATAAAATGAATAGGTTACGATTAGCCTGCATCGGCAACGGCATGGCCGGCATGCGCGCAATCGAAGAACTGCTGAAACTGGCGCCAGACCTGTACGACATCACCGTGTTCGGCGCCGAGCCGCATCCGAATTACAACCGCATCATGCTGTCACCGGTGCTGGCCGGCGAGCAGACCCTGCAGGAGATCGTGATCAACGATCTCGACTGGTACGCAAGGAACAACATCCGGCTGCATCTCGGCAAAACCATCACCGCCATCGACCGTGAACGCCGCACCATCCGCACTGATGACGGCACGGTCGCCGAATACGACCGGCTGCTGATGGCCACCGGTTCGAATCCGATGCTGCTGCCCATACCCGGCATGAATCTGCCTGGCGTCCTGACCTATCGCGACATTGCCGACACCGAAGGCATGATCGCCGCCGCCGGAAAATACAAACGGGCCGTGGTCATCGGCGGCGGCCTGCTCGGCCTTGAGGCCGCCAACGGCCTGAAGCAGCGCGGCATGGACGTCACCGTGGTGCATCTGGGCGAATGGCTGATGGAACGCCAGCTTGATCGCAACGCTGCAAAACTGCTGCAGGCTTCACTCGAAAAAAAGGGGCTGCGCTTCAGTCTCGCCACGCAAACCGCCGAAATTGTTGCCGGCACGGTCGGGGAAATGAGCGGGCGCGCCGCCGCAGTGCGCTTCAAGGACGGACAGACCGTCGCAGCCGATCTGGTCGTGGTCGCCATCGGCATCCGCCCCAACACCGCCCTGGCCGAAAAGGCCGGCCTGCACTGCAACCGGGGCATTGTCGTCAGCGACACGATGCAGACCTACGATCCGCGCATCTACGCCGTCGGCGAATGCGCCAATCACCGCGGCACCGCGTACGGGCTGGTCGCGCCGCTGTTCGACATGGCCAAGGTCTGCGCCAATCATCTTGCTTTCCACGGCATCGGCCGCTACACCGGATCACTGCTCTCGACCAAGCTCAAGGTCACCGGCATTGACCTGTTCAGCGCCGGCGATTTCCAGGACGGCGACGGCCGCGAAGTCATCACGCTGTCCGACCCGGCACACGGCATCTACAAAAAACTCGTCATCAGGAACAACAAACTGATCGGTGCCGTGCTCTACGGCGACACCGCCGACGGCGCGTACTACTTCAATCTGCTGCGCGAAGGCACGGACATCGGCGACATCCGTGACTCCCTGATGTTCGGCGAGCAGGGGCCGGACAGCCCCGGGCTGCGGGCCGCGGCATGAGCGAAATTCAGTCCACCTG
>CAZSIR010000034.1:17876-23337 GCA_964606765.1 uncultured Bordetella sp.
TCCACCTGCTGCTATTGCGGCGTCGGCTGCGGCGTAATCATCACCAGCCGCAACGGACGCATCACGGGTGTGCGCGGGGATGCCAAGCATCCGGCCAATTTCGGCCGCCTTTGCGGCAAGGGACAGACCCTGCATGAAACGGTGGACGGCCATGGCCGCGCGCTGCATCCGGAACTGCGGCTGAAACGCGGCGAACCCCGGAAACGCGCGTCCTGGGACGCCGCGCTGGAGCATGTTGCGGGGCGCTTCGCCGACATCATTAAAAAGCACGGCCCCGATGCGGTGGCCTTTTATGTTTCCGGGCAGCTGCTGACCGAAGACTATTACGCCTTCAACAAGCTGGCCCGCGCGCTGGTCGGCACCAACAACATCGATTCCAATTCACGGCTGTGCATGTCCTCCGCCGTCGCGGGCTACAAGGCCACGCTGGGCGCCGATGCGCCGCCGACCTGCTACGAGGACATTGACCATGCCGGCTGCCTGCTGATTGCCGGCTCCAACGCGGCCTGGGCGCATCCGGTGCTGTTCCGCCGCATCGAGGACGCCAAAGCCGCCAATCCGGATCTGAAAATCATCGTCATCGATCCGCGGCGTACCGCCACTGCGGAAATCGCCGACCTGCACCTCGCCATCCAGCCCGGCACCGATGTCGCGCTGTTTCACGGCATGCTCAATGCCCTGCTGCAGGAAGGCCTGACCAATCCGGCTTACATCGCCGCAAACACCGAGGGGTACGAGGCATTAAAAACCCTGGTCAGCGACTACACCCCGGACTTTGCCGCAGAAGTCTGCGGCATCACCACCGAAGAACTGCTCACCGCAGCACGCTGGTTCGGCAAATCTCCCGCTTCACTCTCGCTGTACTGCATGGGACTCAACCAGTCCTCCAGCGGAGCCGACAAGAATGCGGCGCTGATCAACCTCCACCTCGCCACCGGCCACATCGGCCGCCCCGGCGCCGGGCCGTTTTCACTGACCGGCCAGCCCAATGCGATGGGCGGCCGCGAAACCGGCGCCATGGCCAACCTGCTGATCGCGCACCGTGACCTGAACAACGCCGCTGACCGCGCTGAAGTCGCGCGGCTGTGGGATGTCCCCGCAATCCCCGATCGTCCGGGAAAAACCGCGGTCGAAATGTTCGAGGCCATCCGCCGCGGCGACATCAAGGCGGTATGGATCGCCTGCACCAACCCCGCGCAGTCGCTACCCGGCCAGGATGCCGTGCGGCAAGCCCTGTCAAAGGCGGAACTGGTGGTGCTGCAGGAAACCTATGCCGACACCGAAACGGCGCCCTATGCCGACGTGCTGCTGCCCGCCGCCGGCTGGGGTGAGAAGGAAGGCACGGTCACCAATTCCGAGCGGCGCATTTCCCGCGTGCGCGCGGCCATTCCGCCCCCTGGCGAAGCGCACCCCGACTGGCGCATCGTCTGCGACTTTGCCATGCTGCTCGAGCGCAAACTGCACGGCCATGCCTCCACCCTGTTCGCCTTCGATTCGCCGCGGCAGATCTTCAACGAATACCGCGAGCTGACCCGCAACCGCAACACCGACATCACCGGACTCGGTTACGCCACGCTGGACGCCAAAGGTCCGCAGCACTGGCCCTATCCCATCGGTGCGCGTGAAGGCAAGGCGCGCCTTTATGAAAACGGGGTGTTTCCGATGATGGCGGGCAAACGCGCGCGCTTTGCCGCCTTTTCCTACCGGCCCGTCGCCGAAAACACCGACGCGCGCTTCCCGTTCCGCCTCAACACCGGCCGTCTGCGCGACCAATGGCACGGCATGACGCGCAGCGGCCGCGTGGCGCGGCTGTGGGGGCACGCGCCGGAACCTGCGGTCACACTGAACCCGGCGGACCTCCTGCGCCGCGGCATCAAGGCCGGCGATGTCGTGCACCTCGAATCGCGGCGCGGCAGCCTGCATCTGGTTGCTGAAGCCGATCCCGGCGTTGCGCCCGGCCAGGCCTTCCTGCCGATGCACTGGGGCAGCCGCTATCTTGCCGGCAACGGCATCAATGCACTGACGCTGCCGGCCATCGACCCCAAATCCTTCCAGCCGGAGCTGAAACACTGCGCGATACAGGTCAGCAAGGCCAGGCTGCCGTGGCGGCTGGTCGCCTTTGGCACGCCGCGCGACGGCGATGCCCTGGCCCAACTCGCCCGTGTGCAGCGCTGGCTGCCGCAATTCGTGTTTGCCGCCTGCGTGCTGACGCCCGAGGCCGACGGGGTGCTGCTGCGCGCCGCCGCCGCGCAGCCGCCAACCGCTGAAATACTCGATGCACTGCATGCCTTGTTTGAACTCGATGGCGATGACGTGCTGCGTTACGACGATCCGGGCCGCGGCCATGCGCGCCGGGTGCGTCTTGCCGGAGACCAGGTCGCCGCGGTCTGCCTCTCGGGCAACGGCACCGGTGAATCCTGGCTGCGCGAATTCCACGCCCAGGGTCTGCCGGCCGCAGCACTCGGCGCACTGCTGCTGGCGCCTTCCAGCGGCGCGCCTGCGGGTGCTGCGTCTCGTGGCCGCATCATCTGCAGCTGCCACGGCGTCGGCGAAAACACCATCACCACCCTGCTGCAGGAGGCCGCGGGTGATGCCGCAGCCCGCATCATTGCTGCACAGCAGGCGCTGCGCTGCGGCACTGAATGCGGCTCCTGCCTGCCGGAATTGCGCAGGCTCGCCGCGGAAGTCATGGTCACCGCATGACAAGGAGATCAAATCCATGACCCGCGAAAAACTGCCCGGGAAGGTCTGGCTGGTCGGCGCCGGTCCCGGCGACCCCGAGCTGCTGACACTCAAGGCGGTGCGCGTGCTCGGCCATGCCGATGTCGTACTGGTCGATGATCTGGTGGACACGCGCATCCTCGCGCATGCAAGGCCCGGCGCACGCATTGTCGAAGTCGGCAAACGCGGCGGATGCCGCTCGACCCCGCAGGCCTTCATCGAAAAACTGATGATCCGCCTTGCGCGGCGCGGCGCGGCCGTGGTGCGGCTGAAAGGCGGCGATCCATTTGTATTCGGCCGCGGCGGCGAGGAATCCGAAGCGCTGGCCAAGGCGCGGATTCCCTGTGAAGTCATCAACGGCATTACCGCAGGCATCGCCGTACCGGCGATGCTCGGCATTCCGGTCACCCATCGTGAACTGACGCATGGCGTCACCTTCCTCACCGGGCATGCACGCGACGACGCACCGGCGGACTGGAAGGCGCTGCGCGCCAGCGGCACCACGCTGGTGATCTACATGGGCATGAAACGCGTCAACGCCATCGTCCAGGGCATGCTGAGCGCCGGATATCCGGCGGACACGCCGGCCTGCGCCATCCAGAACGGCACCCTGGAAACACAGGCCAGCGTGACCTCCACGCTCTCCGCATTGCCGGGGCGGATTACCGAGGCCGGCCTCGGCAGCCCCGGCATCCTCGTCATCGGCGATGTGGTGCGCCACGCAAACGTCTCAACCCTTACTTCACGGCAACAAGCCGCCTGAAAGCGTTCCCATGAACATCAAAAACATCGTCGTCATCGGCAATGGCATGGTCGGCCAGCGCTTCCTCGAACAGCTGACCGGCCGCATGACTTCAGAAACCCCGGAAGTCACCGTGTTCTGCGAGGAACCGCGCGCCGCCTATGACCGCGTGCAGCTCACCAGCTTCTTCGCCGGCAAATCGGCGATCGACCTCAGCGTGGTGCCGGAGCGTTTTTTCGAGGAAAAGGCGATCACGCTGCGGCTCAACGACCCGGTGATTGCAATCGACCGCGTCAAAAAAACCGTGCGCTCCGCGCGGTACCGCGAAGTGCCCTACGACAAGCTGGTGCTCGCCACCGGCTCCTATCCTTTCGTTCCGCCGATCCCCGGACATGACCGGCGCGGCTGTTTCGTCTACCGCTCCATCGAAGACCTCGAAGTGATCACCGCCGCCGCCAAGCGCAGCCGCATCGGCACCGTGGTCGGCGGCGGACTGCTCGGCCTTGAAGCGGCCAAGGCGCTGAAGGACCTCGGCCTCGAAACCCATGTCGTCGAATTTGCGCCGCGGCTGATGGCGGTTCAGCTCGATGAAGCCGGCGGACAGCTGCTGCAACGGAAAATCGAGGCGCTGGGCGTAACCGTGCACACCTCCAAAAGCACCAAGGAAATCGTCAACGGGGCAGGCCATGCCCACCGCATGGTGTTCGCCGACGGAACCGCACTGGAAACCGACCTGATCGTGTATTCCGCCGGCATCCGTCCCAACGATGCGCTCGCGCGCGAAGCGAAGCTCAATGTCGGCGAACGCGGCGGCATTGCGATTGATGAATACTGCCGCAGCTCGGACCCCGACATCTATGCTGTAGGCGAATGTGCGCTGTGGAACGGGCGGATTTTCGGCCTTGTCGCCCCCGGCTACCAGATGGCCGAAGTTGCGGCACGCCATCTTGCCGGTGAAACCGGAACCCGCTTTGCCGGCGCCGACATGAGCACCAAGCTGAAATTGATGGGCGTGGATGTCGCTTCCGCCGGTGACGCCCTCGGCAAAACACCCGGCGCCCTGAATTACGTCTATACCGATCCGATCCAGGGCATCTACAAAAAGCTGGTGGTATCAAACGACGGCAAACAGCTGCTGGGCTCGATACTCGTCGGTGACGCAAGCGAATACAGCGGCCTGCTGCAGATGACCCTGAACGCCATCCCGCTGCCGGAACATCCGGAAGACCTGATCCTGCCGGCGCGCGAAGGCGGCGGCGGGAAGGGGCTGGGCGTGGACATGCTCCCGGCTTCGGCCTTGATCTGCTCCTGCAACAACGTCACCAAAGGCGGCATCTGCGACGCCGTCGCCGCCGGTTGCACCACGATCGGCGCGCTGAAGAAGGAAACCAAGGCCAGCAGCACCTGCGGCGGCTGCGGTCCGATGGTCAAGCAGATCCTTGACGCCGAGCTGCGCAAACAGGGCGTGGAGGTCAAAAACCACCTCTGCGAACACTTCCCCTACTCGCGCCAGGAACTGTTCCACCTGACGCGCATCGGCGGCCTGAAAACCTTTGACGACATCATCAATAAACACGGCCAGGGCCGCGGCTGCGACATCTGCAAACCGGCGGCGGCCTCGATCCTTGCCGCCTGCTGGAACGAATACATCCTCAAGCCGAAGCACGCACCGCTGCAGGATACCAACGACCGCTTCCTCGCCAACCTGCAGAAGGACGGCACCTACTCCATCGTGCCGCGCGTGCCCGGCGGCGAGATCCTGCCGGAAAAACTCATCGTGCTCGGCGCAGTGGCGAAAAAGTACGGTCTCTACACCAAGATCACCGGCGCGCAGCGCATCGACCTCTTCGGCGCGCGCGTTGAGCAGCTGCCGCTGATCTGGCGCGAGCTGGTCGACGCCGGCTTCGAATCCGGCCACGCCTACGGCAAGGCGCTGCGCACCGTGAAATCCTGCGTCGGCAGCACCTGGTGCCGCTACGGCGTGCAGGACTCGGTGAC
>CAZSIR010000035.1:0-23171 GCA_964606765.1 uncultured Bordetella sp.
CAAGCGCGATCCGAAATCGTGGAAGGGGTTCAAGTTCGCGGTGCCTTTCGATTACTCGATGCACAACTATCTGCTGCGTTATTACCTTGCCGAGCATGGCATTGATCCGGACAAGGATGTGCAGATCCGCTCGGTGCCGCCGCCCGAGATGGTGGCCAACCTGCGCGCCGACAACATCGACGGTTTCCTTGCGCCGGATCCGGTCAACCAGCGCGCGGTGTACGACGGCGTCGGCTACATCCACACGCTGACCAAGGACATCTGGCTGGGCCATCCCTGCTGCGCATTTGCAGCGAGCAAGGAATTCGTCACCAAGATGCCGAACACCTATCGCGCGCTGCTGAAGGCGATCATGGAGGCGACCGCCTTCGCCTCGAAGCAGGAAAACCGCAAGCAGATCGCCGAGGCGATCGCGCCGGCCAACTACCTCAACCAGCCGGTGACCGTGGTCGAGCAGGTGCTGACCGGCACCTTTGCCGACGGACTGGGCAACATCCGCAAGGAGCCGAACCGCATCGACTTTGATCCCTTCCCCTGGCATTCCTTTGCCGTCTGGATCCTGACCCAGATGAAGCGCTGGGGCCAGCTGAAGGGCGATGTGGATTACGCCAAGGTCGCGCGCGAGGTTTATCTGGCGACCGATGCGGCGAAGCTGATGAAGGAGGTCGGCATGAAGCCGCCGACCACCACCAGCAAGAAATTCACCGTGATGGGCAAGGAGTTCGATCCGGCCAAGCCCCAAGCCTACCTTGACAGTTTTGCGATCAAGCGCAGCTGAGGCCGGGCGCGGGATATCCGGAGACCAGGCATGAACCGACTGCTGAGCTGGCGTGCACCGCTGCTGTCGCTGATCATCTTCATGATGGGCATCGGCATCTGGCACGCGCTGACACTGCCGAAATCCGCGGTGCAGACGGTGGATTCCGAATATGCCGCGCTGGTCGGCGCCTCGGCGGCCACCGGGCAGAAGTCGACCTTTCCGACGCCGGCGGATTTCGGCAGGAAGATCTGGCAGCATCTGAACGAGCCGTTCTACGACCGCGGACCCAACGACAAGGGCATCGGCATCCAGCTGGCGTACTCGATCGGTCGCGTGCTGGTCGGTTACCTGCTGGCTGCGCTGGTGGCCGTGCCGCTGGGTTTCCTGATCGGCATGTCGCCGACGGTCTACCGCGCGCTCGACCCCTTCATCCAGGTGCTGAAGCCGATCTCGCCCCTGGCCTGGATGCCGCTGGCGCTGTTTACCCTGAAGGACAGTGCGATATCGGCGATTTTCGTGATTTTCATCTGTTCGCTGTGGCCGATGCTGATCAATACCGCGTTCGGCGTGGCGAGTGTGCGGCGGGAATGGCTGAACGTTGCCCGTACCCTTGAAGTCGGCTCCCTGCGCACGGCATTTCGCGTCATCCTGCCCGCGGCGGCGCCGACCATCATGACCGGCATGCGCATCTCCATCAGCATTGCCTGGCTGGTGATTGTCGCCGCGGAAATGCTGGTGGGCGGCACCGGCATCGGCTACTTTGTCTGGAACGAGTGGAACAACCTGTCGATCACCAACATCCTGACCGCCATTCTGGCGATCGGCCTGGTCGGCATGCTGCTGGACCTGATGATGGCGAAGCTGACCAAGCTCGTCACGTTTACGGAGTAGGGGCCGACATGAATGAACCCCTGATCCGCATCGAAGGCATCAGCAAGAAATTCACCGGCCGCGACGGCGCCGTCAGCACGGTATTCGAGGACCTGCATTTCTCGGTGGATCCCGGCGAGTTTGTCTGCCTGATCGGCCATTCCGGCTGCGGCAAGACGACCATCCTCAACGTGCTGTCGGGCCTGGATCAGACTTCATCGGGTTATGTTTTTGTCGGCGGCCGGGAAGTCAACGGTCCCAGCCTCGACCGCGCGGTGATTTTCCAGAGCCACGCGCTGATGCCCTGGCTGACGGTGATGGGCAACATCGCGTTTGCCGTTTCCTCGCGCTGGCCCGAGTGGAGCCGGGAAAAAGTCCGCGCGCACTGCCAGCAATACATCGATCTGGTCAACCTGACCGGCTCCGAAAAAAAGCGGCCCGCCGAACTGTCGGGCGGCATGAAACAGCGCGTCGGCATTGCCCGGGCGCTGTCGATCCAGCCCAAGATGCTGCTGATGGACGAGCCCTTTTCCGCGCTGGATGCGCTGACCCGCGGCGTGCTGCAGGAGGAGGTGCTGCGCATCTGCGCCGAAACGAAGCAGACGGTGTTCATGATCACCCATGATGTCGATGAGGCCATCCTGCTCGCCGACAAGATCGTGCTGATGACCAACGGTCCGCACGCAAAAATCGCCGAAATCGTGGTCAACACCATGCCGCGCAGCCGAACCCGGCATGACCTGCACAAGCATCCGCATTACTACCGCATCCGCAACCACCTGATTGATTTTCTGGTGGACCGGTCGAAGGCTTTCGCCGGCGATTCCCCCGATTACGATCCGCGGCATCCCCCGCTGGTGTCCCCGGGTCTGGATCCCGCGGCAGCGCTTGCGGAAGCGCCCGTTCCGCCGGTTGCCGGCAAGCCGCTGGTGTCCGTCGTCAAATAAGGCCTGTTTCAAATGCCCGCATCAACCTTGAGCACCGACATTTTATTGACCCGCTGAAATCCGTCCAAAGGAGAGACCGCCATGAAAAAAAATGATGCACCCGAAGCACTGCTGGTTGCGGCCAGCATGACCAAACCGATGAAGCGCACCGATGTCACCGAGCTGGTGATGGAAGCCAAGATCAAGAAGGGCCTGTCGTGGACCAAAATCGCCAAGGCCGTGGGCGCGAGCAAGGAATGGACGACCGCCGGTCTGCTGGGGCAGATGCAGATGACCAAGCCGCAGGCTGAGGCCGCCGGCAAGCTGCTGGGGCTCCCGCCGTATGCGGTGCTGCTGCTGCAGCAGGTGCCGTACAAGGGTTCCCTGCCGACGGCGGTGCCGACGGATCCCCTGATTTACCGCTTTTACGAGCTGGTCGCGATTTACGGCACGACCTTCAAGGAACTGATTCATGAAGAGTTCGGTGACGGCATCATGAGCGCCATCGATTTCAAGATGGATCTGAAGCGCGAAGCCGATCCCAAGGGCGACCGGGTGCAGATCGTGATGAGCGGCAAGTACCTGCAGTACAAGACTTACTGAGCGCTGACTTCGCGCAAATACCGCGTTTCGCGCGCTGATCGGCTGTGGCGCGGAATGGGCTGACGAAATCCTTCGCCGCTCATTCCGCGCATTTCGCTTTTTTACAAGGAGCTTTGTCATGAAAACCGACCGCAGGAAGTTTCTGAAAGGCGGCGCTGTTGCCGCGACCGGCACCGCAATCGCCGGATTCCCGATGATTTCGCGGGCGCAGTCGGCCCAGACGTTTACCTGGAAAATGACCAGCGCCTATCCCAAAGGTGCGCCGTTCTACATGGACGGTCCCGGCAGCGCGACCGACCTCGCCAAACGCATCGAGGCGATGTCCAATGGCCGCCTCAAAATCCAGGTGTTTGGCGCGGGCGAGCTGATTCCGGCGCTGGAGGGTTTCGACGCGGTGCGCGCGGGTACGGTGGAGATGAACCATGCCAACAGCTATTTCTGGACCGGCAAGACCTTCGCCGCGCAGTATTTCACCGCGGTGCCTTTCGGCCTGAATTTCCAGGGCATGAACGGCTGGCTCTATGACGGCGGCGGCATCAACCTGTGGAACGAGGTCTACGCGCCTTTCGGCATGGTGGCGATGCCCTGCGGCAATACCGGTGTGCAGATGACTGGCTGGTTCAAGAAGGAAATCAAGACAGTGGCGGATTTCAAGGGGCTGAAAATGCGCATCCCCGGACTGGCCGGCAAGGTCTATGCGGCGCTGGGCGTGGATGTAAAACTGCTGCCGGGCGGGGAGATTTTCCCGGCGCTGGAACGTGGCGTGATCGACGCCGCCGAATTTGTCGGCCCGTACCAGGATCGTCGCCTCGGTCTGCAGAAGGCGGCGAAGTACTACTACACCACCGGCTGGCACGAAACCGCAACAGTATCGGAACTGCTGATCAACAAGGCGGCCTGGGAAAAGCTGCCGAAGGATCTGCAGGCCGTGGTTGAAAATGCCGCCGCCGCCTGCAACGTGATCAGCGAGGCCTGGTGCCAGCGCACCAACGCGGAAGCGATGGAAGACCTGGTGAAGAACCAGAAAGTCATCGCCCGGCCGCTGCCGGACGCCGTGGTGAAAGCGTTGCGCGAAACCACGAAAAAAGTCCTCGACGAAGCGGTGGCCAAGGACCCGCTGGTGAAGAAGGTGCACGATTCGTACATGGCCTACAAAGCCCAGTACGACGCGTGGGCGGGTTACAGCGAAGCGGTCTACCACAACAAGATTCGCGGCTGATTCATGTCCCTCGCGGCTTTGCGCGCAGGCATCGAGCGGTTCACCGATGTCACCGGCCGGGCCACTGCGTGGCTCGTGCTGGTGATCGTCGTGCTGATGGCGACGAATGTGCTGCTGCGCTATCTTTTCAGCTACGGCACGGTGTGGGCGCAGGAACTGGAATGGCATCTGCTGGCGCCGCTGATCCTGTTCGGCATCAGTTACGCCTTGCTGCATGGTGAACATGTGCGGGTGGATGTGCTGTATGCCGGATTTTCCCCGCGCAAGAAGCTGTATGTGGATCTGCTCTCTGCCGTGCTCGCCATGCTCATCTCGGCGATCATCATTGCCCTGTCGCTGAAATATGTGCAGCAGGCCTGGGTCATCGGCGAGCAGTCTTCCGATCCCGGTGGGCTGCCCTATCGATGGCTGCTTAAAGCATTGATTCCATTGGGTTTTTCGTTTCTCATCCTGCAATCCCTGGCACAGGCGCTGGGCGTTCTGGAAAAACTGCAGTCCCTGCGCGCATGAGCGGCACGGAAATTCTCGTCCTGCTGATGCTGGCGGGCTTTTTTGCGTTGCTGTTGCTGGGCGTTCCGGTGGCGCTGACGCTCGCCACCACCGGCTTTGTGTTCGGTGTCCTGGGATTCGGCACCGACCTTTTCAATCTGTTGCCGGCGCGCATTTTCGGCGTGGTGGCCAATTACCAATGGCTGGCCATTCCGCTGTTCGTGTTCATGGGCGTGATGCTGGAGAAGTCGCGCCTGGCCGATGATCTGCTCGATGTCGTCGGCCACCTCGCCGGCGGACTGCGTGGCGGCATGGCGATCGGCATCATCGCCGTCGGCGTGCTGATGGGCGCCACCACCGGCATCGTCGGGGCCACGGTCATCACGCTGGGCCTGCTGACGCTGCCGACGCTGTTGAAGCGCGGCTATGATCCGGGCATCGCCTGCGGCGCGATCTGCGCATCGGGCACGCTGGGCCAGATCATCCCGCCCAGCCTGATCCTGATCCTGCTGTCGGACATCCTGCAGCTGTCGGTGGGTACCCTGTTTGCCGCCGCAGTGGGTCCCGGCATGCTGCTCGCGGCGATTTACTGCGTATACATCATCATCATCGGCATGGTCAGGCCGGAACTGGTGCCGCCGCTGCCGAGAGAGGAGCGGGACGCGGTATCGCGACGCCAGCTGTGGACGCGGTTTTTCAAGGTGGTGGTGCCGCCGGTGCTGCTGGTGATGTCCGTACTCGGATCGATCATCGGCGGGGTGGCGGCGCCGACCGAGGCGGCGTCGATGGGTGCGCTGGGCGCGATCCTGGTGACGGCCTTTTCCGGGCGCTTTTCCTTCCAGGTGCTGCGGGAAACCTGCCAGTCAACAACCAAGATCACCGCGATGATGATGTTCATCCTGATCTGCGCGCAGGCTTTTGCGCTCGCCTTCCGCGGCCTGCATGGCGAGGACCTGATCAACGACCTGTTCGAGTTTCTGCCGGGCGGGGTCAATGCCGACATCTGGTTCCTGATCCTGTTGATTTTCGTGCTCGGATTTTTCATCGAGTGGATCGAAATCAGCTATATCGCAGTGCCGCTGTTCCTGCCGATTTTCGCGCAGCAGGGCGTTGATCTGGTGTGGCTGGGCATGCTGATCTGCGTCACCATGCAGACCTCCTTCCTGACCCCGCCCTTCGGCTGGGCGCTGTTCTTCCTGCGCGGCGTGGCGCCGCCGGAAGTCACGACGCGCCACATGTACATGGGCGTCATTCCCTTTGTCGCCATGCAGATGCTGGCGGTGCTGCTGGTGTTCCTGTTTCCGCAGCTCGCGCTCTGGCTGCCCAAGACCATCGGCTGGTGAACCGCCGGCAACGGTAGAATCAGCGCATGATCCATTCCATACGCGGCACCCGGGGCATGGCGGTAGCGCCGCATGCGGCGGCTTCCCAGTCCGCGCTGTCAGTGCTGCGCGAAGGCGGCAACGCGATCGAGGCGATGATTGCCGCGGCGGCGACTATTGCCGTGGTTTATCCGCACATGAATTCCATCGGCGGCGACAGCTTCTGGCTGCTGCATGTGCCGGGCGAGGCGCCGGGGGCGATCGATGCCTGCGGCGCCGCTGCGCAAAGTGCGTCGCGCGCCTGGTATGCGGAACGCGGTCTGGCGCAAACCATACCGCCGCGGGGTGGCATGGCCGCGAATACGGTGGCCGGCACGATCTCGGGCTGGGGCGCCGCATATGAACTGTCGCGCAAGGCGCTGGGCGGACGCCTGCCGCTGACGCGACTGCTGGCGGACGCCGTTACCTACGCACGGGAAGGCACGCCGGTCACGACCAGCCAGTCATCATTGACCAACGCGAAGCTCGGCGAATTGCATGATCAGCCGGGATTTGCCGAAACTTTTCTCGATGCCGGCGGTGCGCCGCCGGCCGGCAGCCGCTTTTTCCAGAAAAAACTGGCCGACACGCTGGAACGCATCGCCAACGCCGGTACCGGGGATTTTTACCGTGGCGAGCTGGCGCAGTCACTGGCCGCGGATCTGGCTGCTGTCGGCAGCCCTCTGACCGCACGGGACCTGGCGTCGCATCGCGCACAGCTCGTTGACCCGCTGCATTTCGATCACAGTGCCGGCAGTCTGCACAATATGACGCCGCCGACCCAGGGCGTGGTGTCGCTGCTGATACTCGGCATTCTCGATCAGCTGAACATCCGCGATGTGCCGCAGGGCAGTGCGGACTATGTGCACCTTTGTGTGGAGGCGACCAAGCAGGCCTTCCTGGTGCGGGATGCGCAGGTCACCGATCCGCGTTACATGAAGACCGCAGCGCAGAACCTGCTGGCGCCGGATCACGTGCAAACGCTGGCCCGGCGCATCGAACGCCATCGCGCCGCGCCCTGGGGGGCGCGCACGCAGGCCGGCGATACCGTATGGATGGGTGTCATCGACGGTGCGGGCCGCGCGGTGTCGTTCATCCAGAGCATTTATCACGAGTTCGGTTCCGGCATCGTGCTGCCGGGCAGCGGCATCAACTGGCAGAACCGCGGCTGCAGTTTTTCCCTGGATGACGGTGCGCTGAATGCGCTGGAGCCGGGGCGCAAACCCTTTCACACGCTTAATCCGGCGCTGGCCCGTTTGTCCGACGGCCGCACCGTGGTCTACGGCACGATGGGCGGCGATGGCCAGCCGCAGACGCAGTGCGCGATATTCACGCGGGCAATGGCTTACGGCATGTCGCCGCAGGCGGCGATCAGTGCGCCGCGCTGGCTGCTCGGCCGCACCTGGGGGCAGAGCAGCGAAACGCTGAAACTGGAATCACGTTTCGATGCCGGCGTGGTGCGTGAACTGAGCGAACGCGGCCACGATGTCGAGATCATCAATGCATACGACGAAACCGTCGGGCACGCCGGGATGATCATCCGGCATGCCGACGGGATTCTGGAAGGTGGCGCTGACCCGCGCAGCGACGGCGCGGTTGCGGCTTACTAGAAAACCGGACAACCGGGGCTGCCGTTACAGCGCGTCAGCGACTGCCTTGCCGAGATCGGCGGTCATCGCCTTGCCGCCGAGATCCGGCGTTTTCGGGCCTTCTCGCAGCGCGGTTTCAATCGCCTTGACCACGGCGGCACCCGCTTCCGGGCAGCCCAGGTGGTCCAGCATCATCGCGCCGGCCCAGATCTGCCCGACCGGGTTGGCGACTTTCCTGCCGTAGATGTCGGGGGCAGAGCCGTGTACCGGCTCGAACAGCGACGGGAATTTCTTTTCCGGATTCATGTTGGCCGAGGGGGCGATGCCGATGGTTCCGGTTGCGGCAGGGCCGAGGTCCGAGAGGATGTCGCCGAACAGGTTGGAGGCGACCACGACATCGAACCAGTCCGGATGCATGACGAAATGCGCGGTCAGGATGTCGATGTGGTACTGGTCGGTTTTCACGCCGGGATACTTCGCCGCCATTTCCTTCACACGTTCATCCCAATAGGGCATCGAGATTGAAATGCCGTTGGATTTGGTGGCGGAGGTCAGGTGCTTTTTCGGGCGTTTCTGCGCCAGTTCATAGGCAAACTTCAGGATGCGATCAACACCCTGGCGGGAGAAAATCGCCTGCTGGGTGACGAATTCGCGTTCGGTGCCGCCGAACATGCGGCCGCCGACGGAGGAATATTCGCCTTCGCTGTTTTCGCGCACCACCCAGAAGTCGATGTCACCGGGCTTGCGGTCAGCCAGCGGGCATTTCATGCCGGGCATCAGGCGCACCGGGCGCAGGTTGACGTACTGGTCGTAGCCGCGGCGGAAGGGAATCAGCAGTCCCCACAGCGAGATGTGGTCCGGCAGCATTTCCGGCCAGCCCACGGCGCCAAAATAAACGGCATCGTGTTTTTCCAGTTGCTTCAGGCCGTCTTCCGGCATCATGCGTCCGTGTTTCGCGTAGTAGTCGCAACTCCAGTCGAGTTCGTCGAACTTGAACTGGATGCCGAACTTGCGGCCCGCAGCCTCCATGACCCGCAGACCTTCAGGCATGACTTCCTTGCCGATGCCGTCACCGGGGATTACAGCGATGCGAAACGTTTTCATTTGAAAGACTCCTGTTTTTTATTTTGCCTGGGCGACGATGCGACGCATCGCTAAAACCCGGGGATTACAAAAGCTGTTTTGCAAAAAGCAAAGGGCAGCCGTGAGGCTGCCCTTTGCTCGAATCAGTCAAACCGCATCAGGCTGCAGGTGCCTTGGGGGCGGCCGGCGTTTTTTTGCCGTATTTCTGGTTGAATTTCTCGATGCGGCCCGCAGTATCCAGCGTTTTTTGCTTGCCGGTATAGAACGGGTGGCATTCCGAGCAGACCTCGACGCTCAGATCCTTGCCCATGGTCGAACGCGTCTGCCACTTGTTGCCGCAGCTGCAAGTAACTGATATTTCAAGGTATTCCGGGTGTGCGTCGGCTTTCATCTCGATATCCTGAACTGGGTGCCCGAACGAAGCGGGAAACCCGTAATTATGAGGGATTTGGCTTCCCGGGGCAAGCTGCGAAGCCCCCCCTGTTGCAGGGGGGGCGGTAAGAGGGGAGGGGAAGGCGGTCGGGGGGGCTAAAGCGTGATCAGCGCGGAAATCTGTCCGTCGAGCACCAGCGAGCGTCCATGCGCCGCATCAACCAGGCTGAAGTTCGAACTGACAAAGGTCCGGTAGCCGTAGGTGGTCTGCTGCACAAAATAGATTTTCCCCGCTTCGGTATCAAGCCTGATTGAGGCGGTGTCTCCGGCCATGCCGCGCAGCAGATGCCTGCCAGGCGGCAGCTCAATGCGCATGTAGGTGCCATGGTAAGTCGAGCCTATGTGCTGGTCGTCGATGACGATCGGCGCAATAAAGGACCGGTCAAGGGAGTGGCGGGCCAGATAAATCACGGCTTTGCCGGGCACGGAGTCAAAGCGTTTTGCCGCGGCATCTTCCGGCGGCGGGGGCAGCTGTGCGCAACCCGCGATCAACAGCATTGCAATAAACAGTAATCGAGTCATGTTGGGCTCCTTTGGCGGTCAACTTGACGATCCGGTGTGCAGATTACACCCGGGCGACATGCTGTGCATTACCGCAGCAATATGGGGCTAACAAGGGAAAAGGCTGCACATTCCATGACAGTAATTGTTCGGGGGGGCTTCCCGGGTCGGGGAGGGCGTTGTCACAAATATGCTACAAGCTGCCGGGCAGAAAACGGCAGTTAAACGGAGATGGCGTCCTGCCGGGCCAGGGCGCACCCACGGAATCGGGCCGGGACCGCATGCAATCCTGCGGCAGAGCCGCTGCTGCCGAACCCGGGTAGGGATTAGCCGCGGCGCATTGAATCGAAGAAGTCCGCGTTGTTCTTGGTGGCCCGGACCTTGTCGAGCAGGAACTCGGTGGCCTCAAGTTCGTCCATCGGGTAGAGCAGCTTGCGCAGCACCCATATTTTCTGCAGCACATCCTTCGGAATCAGCAGTTCCTCGCGCCGGGTGCCGGAGCGGTTGACGTTGATCGCGGGGAATATGCGTTTTTCGTACATGCGCCGGTCAAGATGGATTTCCATGTTGCCGGTGCCCTTGAATTCCTCGTAGATCACATCGTCCATGCGCGAGCCGGTGTCGATCAGCGCGGTGGCGAGGATGGTCAGGCTGCCGCCTTCTTCAACGTTGCGCGCAGCGCCGAAAAAGCGTTTCGGGCGCTGCAGCGCATTGGCGTCCACGCCGCCGGTCAGCACCTTGCCGGAGGCCGGCACCACGGTGTTGTAGGCGCGGGCGAGGCGGGTGATGGAGTCAAGCAGGATGACCACATCCTTCTTGTGTTCGATCAGACGCTTGGCTTTTTCGATGACCATCTCGGCCACCTGCACATGGCGGCTGGCCGGTTCATCGAAGGTGGAGGACAGCACTTCGCCCTTCACCGAGCGCTGCATTTCCGTCACCTCTTCCGGCCGCTCGTCGATCAGCAGCACGATCAGCACGACTTCGGGATGGTTGGCGGTGATGGCGTGGGCGATGTGCTGCATCAGCACGGTTTTGCCGGCCTTGGGCGGTGAAACAATCAGTCCGCGCTGGCCTTTGCCGATGGGGGCGATGATGTCGATGATGCGGCCGGTGAAATTCTCTTCGGCCTTGATGTCGCGTTCGAGCTTGAGATGTTCTGTCGGGTGGTACGGCGTCAGATTCTCGAACAGGATCTTGTGTTTTGAGTTTTCCGGCGAGTCGTCGTTGACCTTGTCGACCTTGACCAGCGCGAAGTAGCGTTCGCCTTCCTTCGGCGTGCGGATTTCACCCTCGATCGAGTCGCCGGTATGCAGGTTGAAGCGGCGGATCTGCGAGGGCGAGACATAAATGTCGTCAGTGCCCGCGAGGTAGGAGGTGTCCGGGGAACGCAGGAAGCCGAAGCCGTCGGGCAGCACTTCCAGCGTGCCGCCGCCGTAGATGGATTCGCCCTTTTTCGCCTGGTTTTTCAGCAGCGCGAAAATCAGCTCCTGTTTGCGCAGGCGGTTGGCGCCGTCAATTTCGTTCTTGACGGCCATGTCGACGAGCTCGCCGATGGGGAGGTTTTTCAGGTCGGATAAATGCATGGACTTCGGGCGATGATCGCGGGAGAAACAGGGGGATTGAAGGAAGGAGAAGCGGTGCTGCCGGGGGTGCTGCGAACTGCGAATTTCGGGTATTTCCGGGTGACTTGGCCGCTTTGCCAGCGCCTGCCGTGCTCTTTTATATTCGTTGCCGGGAGCGGCTCAAAGGTCAGGCGCTGGTGAAAGATTATAGCGTTCAGATATGACTGTCAATAAAAGCGGTCAGCTGCGACTTCGACAAGGCGCCGACTTTGGTCGCTTCGACCGAACCGTTCTTGAACAGCATCAGCGTCGGAATGCCGCGGATGCCGTACTTGGGCGGCGTGGCCTGATTGTCGTCGATGTTCAGCTTGGCGACTTTGAGCTTGCCCGAATATTCCCTGGCGACTTCGTCGAGGATGGGGGCAATCATTTTGCAGGGGCCGCACCATTCAGCCCAGTAATCCACCAGCACCGGGGTTGCCGACTGCAGCACCTCGGGGTCAAAAGAATCGTCCGTCACGTGATGAATGTGCTCACTCATGGGGTCCTGCCTTGTCATTGAAAATAAAGGGGGTCGCCACGGGGCCGCGGCGAGGAATGGATGGGTCTATGCTATCCAAAATCACCGCTTTTGGGAAGCCGCCACCGTTTCGGGCGTCTGCCATATTGCCGCGCAGCATCTGCTAAAATGCGGGCCTTTCCGGCTATTTCAAGGCCGCTTTTCCGGGATATTTCATGACGTACGTAGTCACCGAATCTTGCATCAAATGCAAATACACCGATTGTGTGGATGTCTGCCCCGTCGACTGTTTCCGCGAAGGGCCGAACATGCTGGTCATCGATCCGGATGAGTGCATCGACTGCACCCTCTGCGTCGCCGAGTGTCCGGTGGAGGCGATATTTGCTGAAGATGATGTTCCCGATGATCAGCGCGAGTTCACTGCGCTGAACGCGGAACTGGCCAAGGTGTGGAAACCCATCATCGAGAAAAAAGACGGACCGGCTGACGCGGATGAATGGACCAAGGTCAAGCCGAAGAAGCACCTGATGGAAAAGTAACGCTGACGGCGCGCTCAGCGCCGTCGCGGTGGCGGGTTTAGTATCGCTGTCCATGACCACCGCTGCCACCTATCCCGCGATCACCCGCGACGCAGTTTTTGCGCAATTGGCGCAGACATCGGCTGGCGGCATCACCGTTGTCACCCCCAATCATCGCCTCGCGCTGGTGCTGCAGCGTGAATTCGGCGATTTTCAGGCGCAGCAGGGCAGGGCCCTGTGGGAATCCGCGGACATATTGCCGTGGAACGGATTTCTCGAGCGCGCCTGGCATGAAGCCTTGTACGCCGACACCGCAGCCTTGCCCCTGCCCCTCTCGTCCGCGCAGGCGCAGGCCCTGTGGGAAAACCTGCTGCGCAGTTCCGCCGCCGGCGAGTCCCTGCTCGCCGTGGCGGACGCCGCAAGGCTGGCGCACGAGGCCTGGCAGCTGAGCACGGTGTGGCGGCTTGCGCCGCGCCTCGACAGCGCAGCACTGAACGATGACGCCAGGGCGTTCCAGGAATGGGCGCCGCGTTACGCGCGCACCCTGCAACGCAACGGCCAGATGGATGCGGTGCAGCTGGCCGACCACTTGCCGCAGCTGTACGCCGACGGCCGCATCCGGCCGCCGCAGGTGCTGGTGATGTACGGCTTTGATGGATTTACGCCGCAGCAGATCGAATTTCTCGCGGCATTGCAGGCAAAGTCCTGCACGGTGGCGCTGGCGGGGCCACCGGAGTGCGTCAGTCATGTCTCGCGACTGCCCTGCGCCGATGCGGAACAGGAAATCCGGCATGCTGCGGCCTGGGCCCGTACGCGACTCGAAGCCGGCTGCTCGCGCATCGGGATCGTCGTTCCCGATCTCGCGGCGCGGCGCTCTGCGATCGTGCGCATCTTCAGCGCCGTGATGGCGCCCGATTACGCGTTGCCGGGTGCGGCGCCCGCCGTTTTTCCCTTCAACCTGTCGCTGGGCGAACCGCTGGCGGCCTATCCGCTGGCGAATGCCGCGCTGTCGCTGCTGGAACTGGCGGGACGCGACATCGAATTTGAGCGCGCCAGCCGGCTGCTGTGTTCGCCGTTCATCGCAGGCGGCGAAACCGAGCGTGATCCACGCGCAGCGCTCGATGCCGAATTGCGCCGCCGCGCCGAACCGGTGATCACGCTGGATCGGCTGCAGGGCATGGTCGCAGAACATGGCGGCGATTGTCCGCAGTTGTCGCGGCAGCTGTCGGCATTGGCCGAGTTCCGCAGGAGCCGCCTGTACGGCAAACATCCGCCATCAACCTGGGCGAAAGCGATATCGGAAGCCCTCGCCGTCGCAGGATTTCCGGGTGAGCGCAAGCTCGATTCGAACGAATACCAGACACTGAAAAAATGGCATGACGTGGTCGCCGCGTTTGCCGCGCTGGACCGCGTCGTGCCGGGCATGCCTTATGCGGAAGCCCTGTCGCGTCTGCGGCGTGTTGCCGCGGACACGCTGTTCCAGCCGGAATCGCCGGAGGTGCCGGTCCAGATTCTCGGTGTGCTCGAAGCCGGCGGGCTGACTTTCGACGGCTTGTGGGTCATGGGTCTCAGCGACGGCAACTGGCCGCAGGCGCCGCGTCCCAATCCCTTCCTGCCGCTGGCGCTGCAGCGGGCTGCCGGCTTGCCGCACAGTACTGCCGCCGATGTGCTGGCCGCCGCCCGACGCACGACCGCGCGCTGGTGCGCAGCGGCCGCGGAAGTGGTGCTGAGCCATCCACTGCAGGAAGATGACCGTGAACTGCGCCCCAGTCCGCTGATTGCGCAGATTGCGGCGGCGGATGCAGCGATGGCCCGTCATCCGGAATTTCGCGACGTCATTCATGCCGCGCGCGGCGACGAACGCCTGCCGGATGAAGCCGCGCCGGCGCTGGTTGACGGTACCGTCACCGGTGCCGGAACTGCATTGATCAAGGACCAGGCGGCCTGCCCGTTCCGGGCATTTGCCCGCCATCGCCTGCATGCCGCAGCGCCGGAAGCGCCGCACGCCGGACTGGACGCCGCCGAACGCGGCACGCTGGTGCATCGCGTACTGGCGCAGACATGGGCAAAGCTGCGCAGCAGCGATGCGCTGACAGCGATCAGCGATGCGGATCTCGATGACTTGCTCGCGGCGGCGGCCGATGCCGCGATGGAGCGCATCCGGCGCGAGCGGCCGACGACCTTGTCCGGCCGTTTTGCCGATATCGAAAAGCGCCGGCTCATCGGCCTCGCGCGTGCCTGGCTGGAGCAGGATCGCCGGCGCGGTCCATTCACCGTTGTTGCAGTCGAAGACAAACGCGGCATGGCCATCGGCGGCCTGACCCTGAATGCGCGGCTGGATCGCGTCGATGAAACCGAAGATGGCCGGCGCATCGTGATCGATTACAAAACCGGCAAGTCGACGCCGGGCGCGATGCTCGGCGAACGGCCCGATGAGCCGCAACTGCCCTTGTATCTGTTGACGGCCGAATCCGGTGCTGCGGCGGTGGCGTTTGCGCAGGTGCGTGCCGGTGACATGAAATATGTCGGTCTCGCCCGCGACGCCGACCTGCTGCCCGGCATCAAGGCCTGGGCTGAATCGCGTTATCGCGAGCGTCACCCGGCATGGCCGGATGTGGTTGCGGCGTGGCGGGCTGATCTGGAACACATTGCACAGCAGTTTGCCGCCGGTGTCGCCGCAGTGTCCCCAAAAATTCATCCTGCCACCTGCCGTTTGTGCGACCAGCAGGCGTTTTGCCGCATCCGTGAACGCATCGGACAGACGCTGGAAGACGAGGGGGCGGGGCAATGAGCGCCATCGTCCCCGATATCGGGCAGCGCCAGGATGCGCTCGATCCGCAACGCTCCTTCATCGTGCAGGCGCCGGCAGGCTCGGGCAAGACCGAACTGCTGATCCAGCGTTATCTGCTGCTGCTGGCGCGCGTTGATCATGCCGAAGAAATCATCGCGGTCACATTCACCAAAAAAGCCGCGGGTGAAATGCGCGAACGCGTGCTGCAGGCGCTGGCCGACGCGCAGTCGGGCAAGGCGCCGGCATCCGCGCACGAGGAACTGACCTTGCAGCTCGCCGCCGCGGCCCTGCGCCGTGACCAGGCGGCGGGCTGGCACCTCGCCGACAATCCTGCGCAACTGCGCATCCAGACCATCGATGCCCTGTGCGCCGGCCTGACGCGGCAGATGCCGGTGCTGTCGCAGTTCGGCGCACAGCCGGAAACAGTGGAGGATGCGTCCGGGCTGCATCAGGAGGCGGCGCGGGCGACGATTGCCCTGGTGAACGGCGACGGTCCTGCCGCCGCTGACGTGGAAAGCGTGCTGGCGCATCTCGACAATGATGTGGCGCGCACCGAAGCGCTGCTGGCGGACATGCTGGCGCGACGCGACCAGTGGCTGCGACAGGTGGTTCGCGGCCTGGATCGCGCGCAACTCGAGTTGGCGCTGCAACAGCTGCGTGTTGTGGCGGCGCGGCGCCTGCGTGCTGTGATCCCGTCGCAGCTGCTGGGGGAAATCCATGCGCTGGCCGGTTACGTGTTCGCCAATCTCGGACAGGGCGCATTTGCCGATGATGTCGAGTCCTGGATGGCGCTGGCTTTTGTATTTCTCACTGAAGACGAGCGCTGGCGGCAAAGGCTGACGAAGAACGAAGGTTTCCCCGCCGGCAAACCTGCGCAGCCGTGGAAAGACCGTGCGCAATCCTTGTTTGCTGCCCTCGATTCGTCAGCCGATGTGCGTCCCGCACTGGCTGCCATGCGCCGCCTGCCGCCGCCCCATTACAGTGACAGCCAATGGCAGGTGCTGGGCGCGATCCTGCGTTTGTTGCCACAGGCGGTGGCGCAGTTGAAGCTGGGATTCCAGGCGCGGCGCCAGGTGGATTTCACCGAAGTGGCGCAGGGCGCGCTGCATGCGCTGGGCACCGAGGGCGAGCCGACCGACCTGACCTTCGCGCTCGATTACCGCATCCGTCACCTGCTGATCGATGAATTCCAGGACACCTCCATCAGCCAGTCCGAGCTGGTCGCCAGGCTGACGGCAGGATGGCTGCCGGATGACGGGCGCACGGTGTTTGCCGTCGGCGACCCGATGCAATCCATTTATCGTTTCCGTGAGGCCGAGGTCGGCTTGTTCCTGCGCGCGCGTGCGGAAGGCATTGCCGGTGTTGCCCTGCATCCGGTGGCCCTGTCGGCGAATTTCCGTTCGCAGTCCGGCATCGTCGACTGGGTCAATGCGGCATTCGGGCGGGTCATGCCGGCGGCGGAAGACATCACCTCGGGTGCGGTGTCCTATACCGCATCGGTCGCGACGCGCGCTGCGCTGGCGGGTGATGCGGTCACCGTGCACCCGCTGTTTGGTGACGCGGCTGTGGAAGAGGCGCAGCGGGTTGCGCAGATTGTTCTCGCCGCACGCGAAATTGATCCGGTGGCCAAGGTGGCGATATTGGTGCGCACCCGCAGCCATCTGCGCGAGATCGTGCCGGCGCTGAAGGCGGCAGGGCTGCGTTTTCGCGCCATCGACATTGAGCCGCTGGGCCAGCGCCCGGTGATCCAGGATCTTCTGGCGCTGACACGCGCCCTTGCGCACCCGGCCGATCGTGTGGCCTGGCTTGCGTTGCTGCGGGCGCCCTGGTGCGGGTTGACGCTGGCGGACCTGCATGTGCTGGCCGCAAGCGACGCAAAAATGACGCTGTGGTCCGCAATGCAGGATGCACAGCGCGTCGCGCAGCTTTCCGTCGATGGTCGTCTGCGACTGGACCGCGTGCGCGCTGCGCTGGCAGGCAGTCTCGCGCAACGCGCGCGCGGCCCGCTGCGTGAGCACGTCGCCGGCGCCTGGTACGCCCTCGGCGGACCGGCCTGCGTGGAACAGGAAACCGACCTTGAGGATGCGGAAACCTATTTCCGTTATCTCGACAAACACGAAGAGGCCGGCGCCTTGCCGGACCGCGCGGCTTTCGAAGCCGGTCTTGACCAGTTGTATGCCCTGCCCGATCTGGATGCCGACGACAGTCTGCAGATCATGACCATCCACAAGGCGAAGGGACTGGAGTTCGATGTGGTGATCGTGCCCGGACTCGCCAGATCGCCGCGCCAGGATGAGAAGAAACTCTTTCTGTGGACCGAACAGCCGGATGCGGACGGCGGCAATGCGCTGTTGCTGGCGCCGATCAACGCAGCGGGGGATGGCGGTGATCCGATTTACGCCTGGATTGAGCAGTTCAACAGCGAGAAGCAAGGTCTGGAGGACGGGCGCCTGCTGTATGTGGCGGCCACCCGCGCCAAGCGGCAATTACATCTGCTGGGCAGCGTGAATGTTGCCGCGGAAGTAGACGGCGGCGCGAGCATCAAGCCGCCGCCGGCGCAGTCGCTGCTCGGCAAACTGTGGCCGGTGGTGGCGCCGGTGTTTGAGGCGGCCTTGCGCAATGCGCCGTTGGCAGGTACGGAGACCGCCATGCCGGCGCCGGCCATAGACCAGACGCTGCGTCGCCTGCCGGCCGGATGGACCTTGCCCGCCGCACCGGCCGCCGCGGACTGGGAGACGCCGCCGGATCCCGTGCGTGTTCAGGATGCGCTCGAATTTTCCTGGGCCGGCGAGACCGCGCGCCATGTCGGCAGCGTGGTGCACCGCTGGCTGCAGCGCATCGCTGAAGACGGCGTGGCGGACTGGGATGCCTCGCGCATTGCCGGAATGGAGCCGGCGATCCGCCATGCACTGGCGGCGCAGGGTGTTGGTGAACGCGAAATCGCCGCGGCCGCGGCGCGGGTCAGGCAGGCGCTGGTCAATTGCGTCGCTGATGAGCGCGGACGCTGGGTGCTGGATGCCCATGCCGAAGGCCGTTCGGAATGGCGGCTCACCGGCATCACGGCCGGCCGCCGCGCCAACGTGGTGATCGACCGCACTTTTGTCGATGATGAAGGCACGCGCTGGATCATCGATTACAAGACCAGCGTGCATGAGGGCGCGGACACCGCGGTCTTTCTCGACAATGAACGCGAGCGTTACCGCGGCCAGCTCGAACGTTATGCGTCACTGCTGCGGGCGGGCGGCGCCGGGCGCATCCGGCTCGGACTTTATTTTCCGTTGCTCGGCGGCTGGCGCGAATGGGAGTATTCACCGCAGCAAGCGCCCCGATCCATGGACTGAAACATTGCCGGCCGCGGTTGCGGCAGCAGGCGATAACAATTAGCATGAACCCCGCTTGGGCGTTCACCGCCTTCCTGCAGCAACAAGCCGGCCGCAAAAATCAGGCAGCAAAGTCAATCAGCAAATTCAATCAGCAAAGTCAGGCCGCAAAATCAGGAAGCAAAATCAGGCGGCAATCATCAGGCAACAATCAAAATAAGCATCGAGGAGAACAGCAATGATCACGCGCGCATTTTTTTCCGTCCTTGCGACGCTGGCGCTTGCCGCCCCGTCGTTCACGCCTGGCACGGCGCAGGCCCAGGGCAAATTTCCGGAGCGCCCGCTGCGCCTGGTGGTGCCCTTCGCGCCGGGCGGCGTCAATGACATCATCGGCCGGCGCTGGGCGCAGGAGATGTCGCGTGCGCTGGGGCAGAACATGATTGTCGAAAACCGCGCCGGTGCTTCGGGCGCGATCGGCGCGATGGAAGTCGTGCGCGCCAAGCCTGACGGCTACACGCTGCTGATCGCCAATACCACCACCCATGTGCTGAATCCGCTGGGCAAGAAGGATCTCGGCTATGACCCGCTGAAGGATTTCACTGCGCTCGGCATCATCACGCTGGTGCCGACCGGCGTCGCCGTGCATCCCTCGCTGCCGGTCAAAACGCTCAAGCAGCTCGCGGCTTTCGCCAAAAAGAATCCGGGGCAGCTTTCCTTCGGTTCCGCCGGCACCGGCAGCATCACCCAGCTGACCGGCGAGCTGTTCAAGAAAATCAACGGTGACCTGAAAATCGTGCATGTGCCGTACAAGGGCGCGGGTCCCGGACTCACCGATCTGGTTGCAGGACACATTCCGATGTACACGCCGACCATCAGCCCGGCGCCGCTGGAGTATCACAAGGCCGGCCGCATCCGCATGCTGGCGATCTGTTCCGATGCGCGCCTGCAGGCCGTGCCCGATGTGCCGACGGCCGCCGAAGCCGGCATGCCGGAACTGGAAGTGCAGGCCTTCAATGCGATTTTCCTGCCGCCGGGCATGCCGCGGCCCGCGCTGGATGTGCTGGCCCAGGCCAACCAGAAAGTGCTGGCCAATGCCGGCATGCAGGATTTCCTGCGCAAGGCGGGCGCCGAACCGGTGACGACTTCATCGCCGGAACGCGCAACGCAGTTCATCCAGAAAGAATTGAAGCGCTGGGGGGCGATCGTCAGTGAAATCGGCAGCGAATGACCTTCCGCGCCGGTCAACTATAACTATTTGATTTTATTGGATATTTTATGAAATCCTGCTGGATCGTCACCAAGGACCACAAGAACGTGCTCGAGTATCGCGATGTGCCGCAGCCGCAGCCCAAGGCCGGCGAGGTCGTGATCAAGGTGCAGGCCACGGCCCTGAACCGCGGTGAACTCTTTGTCGGCGGCGTGGTGCATGGCGGTCCGGAAAAGCTAGGCGGCGGCGAAGCCTCGGGCGTGGTGCATGCGATCGGCGAAGGGGTCAGCGGCGTCAAGGTCGGTGACGCGGTGTTCGGGCGCGTGCGCGGCGGATTCGCCGAATATGCGGTGATGGACATTGCACAACTGATGCCCAAGCCGGAGTGCCTGTCCTGGGAGCAGGCCGCAGCGGTGCCGGTCAGCTTCATCACCGCGTGGGAAATGATCTACCAGTTCGGCAAGCTGCAGAAGGGCGAGACCATGCTGATCATGGGTGCCTCCTCCGGCGCCGGCATGGCGAGCATCCAGCTGGCGAAACTGATCGGCGCGCGTTCCATCGGCACCTCCGGTTCACAGCAGAAACTCGATGTGCTGAAAACCATCGGACTCGATGTCGGCATCGCCACGCGCAAGCCGGATTTTGCCGAAGCGGTGAAACAGGCCAACGGCGGCAAGGGTGTGGACCTCGTCATCAACGGCGTCGGCGGCTCGGTGTTCGCCGAATGCATGCGCACACTCGGCTTCCGCGGCCGCCTTGCCACCGTCGGTTATGTCGACAACGTGTTCAAGGCGGAAATCGATCTCAATGCAGTGCACGCCTGGCGGCTGGAAGTGTTCGGCGTATCCAATGCCCACCTGCCGGCTTCCGGCAAGGCCGAGGCCGCGCGCGGGTTCAAGCGCGATGTGCTGCCGGCACTGGCTGACGGCCGCATTGCGCCGCTGGTCGACAAGGTGTACGGCTTCGACGAACTGCCGGCGGCCAAGGAACGCATGGACGCGAGCGGCATGGTTGGCAAGATCGTCGTCAAGGTGGCCTGAAAGACGCTGTTTGGCGGAGAGGCGTGCGTACCTTGTACAGCCTGCGTGCGGCTCGTTTCAGCGGGAGAGCTTGGGGTCTGACATCGAACTGATCTAGATTGCTACGTTGAAAATCACCGGACGCAGGCAAGCGCAGCTTGCCGGAGGTCCGGTGGATTGTGATGTTGGGCGTCAGGCGCTTAGTGGACATTGGGATTTGTATTGTGCCCACCATACATTTTGCGAAGGCGGTCATTCTCCCCCGAGACCTCCGCGAGCTTGCGAGCAAACGCCAAAACTTGATGGTCAGCGTCGTGATACTGCCCTTGGCCTACGAGGCGTTCGACGTTAGCCATTAAATCGGAGGCCTCTTGGAATAGCTGCAACTTATCTAGCCCTCGTTTCGATGCCAGAAGAAGTTGATTGACGAATAAGACTGACGAGACAATTTCGCTTATTGCCTCTTCGTCTCCACGATTCGCTAAGTGACAACAACCCATCAGGTAATCCAAGTCTCCTAGGAATTCGCGTATCGATCTCGGCCTATTCATTTGCGCTCAGTCTGCTTGTGACGCCCAACGTTTGAATTCAGCGGACGGCGGTTTTTCGCCGGTCCGCTGGAATGATGAGTTAGGCCTCAGCATTGGAAACCAAGACCTCTTCGTTCGAAATGTTAAAACCCTGTAGGAACTCTCCTTCATCGGCATCATCGTAACGAACTGTCAGTGCCACCCGTTCAGTTTCAGAGCCCCTCACGAATTCGACCCCTTCAATTTTACACGCCATAGATAAGCTTCGATTGAACCGAATGAGTAAACTCATTCCGGGCTGTACGTTACCTTCAGTTATCGAGCCCTCCAAAACAAATAGGGAACGAGACGGCAAGAGATACGTGCGTTGAACGAGAAATCGCGCTTCCATGAGACGCCTAACTAGTTTTATACGACAAAAACGCCGGATAACATCCCGACACGATGGATAACACCCCAAAAAAATTCACTATTATTTCAATAATAACAATTAGTTATAGATGAGCGTCGCATTTTTGACCCCGATAAAATTGGCGTGAAAAGCGACGCCCCTCAGTTCACGCCTTCGGAGTTTCCCAAGCGAATCTAATCCGCCCGCGCACCCGAAGCCTTCACCACGGTCGCCCATTTCGGGATTTCCGTTTCGATCAGTTTGCGGAATTCCTCCGGCGTTCCCGGATTCGCATCGACGCCGGAATTGGCGAGGCGGGTTTTCACGTCCTGCAGTGCCAGGGTGTCGAGCGCGGCCTTGCTCAGGGCGTTGACGACCGGCGTCGCCATGCCGGCGGGGCCGACGATGCCGTACCAGGCCACCGCGGCGTAACCTGGCAATCCGGATTCGGCGATAGTCGGCACATCGGGTATCGCGCCGACGCGCGCCGGAGAGGTCACGCCCAGTGCGCGCAGCCTCCCCGCTTTGATCATCGGGATCGCTGACGACACGCTGGCGAACTGGATGTCGGTCTGTCCGGAAATCAGTGCCGTCAGTGCTTCCGAAGCGCCCTTGTAGGCGACATGCACGGTTTTCACGCCGGCCATGCTGTTGAACAGTTCCGCCGACAGGTGCACCGAAGTGCCGGCGCCCGAACTGCCGTAATTCAGCACACCGGGCTTGGCCTTGGCGAGCGCGACCAGATCCTTCACCGATTTCGCCGGTACGCTCGGGTTCAGCACCAGCACGTTGGGGCTGTCGCCGACGCGCGCAATCATGCTGAAACTGTTCAGCGGGTGGTAGGCCAGTTTTGAATAAAGGCTGTAATTGATGGCCTGGGTGCCGATGGTGCCCATGAACACCGTATAGCCGTCGGGCGCGCTTTTCGCGGTCATTTCGGCGGCGATGTTGCCGCCGGCCCCGGCGCGGTTGTCGATGACCAGCGGCTGGCCGAGGCGCTCGCGCATCGCCGGCTCCATTGCGCGGGCGATCACGTCGGCGGCGCTGCCCACGGTGAACGGAATCAGCATGCGCACCGCCCGGCTGGGGTAATTCTGTGCGATGGCGCTGCCGGTGCAGCAGGCGGCCAGAACGAGGCTCAGGAAAATGCGCGACATGAGAACTCCTCCCTGTTTATTTGCTCTGCGCTCAGCGTAACATGCCATCACCATAATCGCCGGGCAGCGTAAACTGGTGTTCAATATTGATTCCATCAGCAATTTTTTCCGGGAGCCTTTCGTGAAAATGATCAGCCGTGTCGTCGCGTCAACCTTGGTCTTGTTTGCCCCTGCTTTGCTGGCACAGCAGAAGGTCAATCCGCCGATCGCCACCTACTGGATGAGCATTGATACCAGTTCCGGTTTCCCGATGGGCGGCGCGGGTGGTGGCGGACCGTCCATGATGGACATCGGCCGCATGATGCTGGGCGGCGGCCCCG
>CAZSIR010000036.1:0-22320 GCA_964606765.1 uncultured Bordetella sp.
GCCTGAAAGTGGTCGACGGCTTCAGCAACCAGCTCTACGACTGGCTGCAGGCGGGAAGGGCTGACGTTGCAGTGCTGACGAATCCGGTGAATTCACGCACCGTGAAGGTCACCCCGCTGATTTCGGAACCGATTGTGGTGTTCGCCAGGGCAGCGGGGCGCGGCGCGCGGCGTTTTTACACCGCGGCAGAGTTGGCGCGCACGCCGGTGCTCAGCACCGAAGCCATCCGCATCATCGCCGACGAGCAGCTGCAACGGCACAAGGCGCGGGTCAGCATTGAAGCCGAGATCGATTCTGTCGAAGCCATACGCCGCCTGGTGCTGCGCGGCATCAGCATGGCCCTGATGCCGGTATCCACTTTTCATGAAGACGTCGGCAGCGGCAGGCTGTCGGCCGCACCGATAGCGGACGCGAACATCCATCGTATACTCACGCTCGGCCAGCAGGCGGACCGGCGGCCTTCCGCGGCAGTCGATGAAGTGGCGCAGATCATGGCTGCCGAAGTGCAGGCGCTGGCGGAAGAGGGCGTGTTCAGCCTGCCCGGCCATCCCGACAAGACGGCGCGAAAACCGCGCCAGAAAAAAACCCGCAACCAGGAGCAGGCATGAAGCGTATCGACGTACACAACCACGTGATTCCGGAAACCATCGTCAAGGCGATGCAGGCCAATCCGGTTTACAACACCCGGATCGAGGGCGAAGGCCACAACCGCACCTTCATCCGCGGCAAGGTGCGTTTTCCGTTCGAGGCCGAGTTCTATGACGCCGACGCCAAGCTGGAGTCGATGGACCGCAAGAAAATCGACATCGCCTTCATCTCGCCCGGACCGCAGACGTTTTTCTACAACCTGAAGGATGACCTCGCCATCCAGACCGCGCGCATCGTCAATGACGGCATTGCGCAGATGGTCGCGGCAAGGCCGGACCGGCTGCGCGGCATGGCGACGCTGCCGATGCAGCATCCGGAAGCGGCCATCGCTGAACTGGAACGCGTGGTCAAGGAATACGGTTTCAAGGGCGTGGAACTCGGCACCGCCATCGGCGAGGAGGAACTGGCCGATCCAAAATTCCGCCCGGTGCTGAAACGCATCGAGGAACTGAAGGTGATGATCTTCGCCCATCCCAACACCCAGGGCGCGGCAGGGCGGCTCGACTGCTATTACCTGATGAACCTGATCGGCAATCCGCTGGACACCACGATCATGGTCGGCAAGCTGATGTTCAGCGGTGCGCTGGATGAACTGAAAGACCTGAAAATCCTGCTGGCGCACGGCGGCGGTTTCCTGCCGTACCAGATCGGGCGTTTTGTGCACGGCCACAAAGTGCGTCCGGATACCGCGGAATTCACCCAATCCGATCCGCTGCAGATGCTGAAACGCTTCTGGTTTGACGCGCTGACCCACAGTCCGCAGTCGATCCGCCATCTGATCGACGTCGTCGGCTCGGAAAATGTGGTGCTCGGCACTGATGCGCCCTTCGACATGGGCGAAATGGCGCCGGTCGACCGCGTCGAACTGGTGCCGGGACTGACGCCGCAGGAGCGCGAGAACATTTATTTCAAAGCCGCCACCGCACTGTTCAACGGCAAAATCTGAAACCGTCGCCGCGGGCGGCTTGGGCCCCGGACGTCATGGGCGGACTTCGCATGGTGGTCGCCGGGTTGGTTGCCTTCGGGCTGCGTGCTAGCATCACCGGCGGAGGAGTTGGCGGTGCGCAGTGCCCGCCAGCGCTGGAAAACTGAACGTCCCCTGCGGCTGCAATGCCATGCCATTCCATCGCTTTGAAAATTTCGAAAGCAATTACCTGACGCCGCACCTGTCCACCGGCAAGGCACCGGTGATCGAGGGGCGTTACATCTATTTCTGCCTGCTGCACAAAAATGCCGGCACCGGCTCCGAGCTGCACTATCACCCGAATGAATTGCTGATTTTTCCGGTCCGCGGAAAAATCAACGCCATCGTCGGCAAGGACCGTCGCGTGGTGACGCCCGGCACCTTTGTCCATGCCCCGGCCTATGCCCGGCATTCAATGAAAGCGACCGAGGACGGCAACCTGCAGTACCTCTACATCAAGGACAAAACCTGGACCGTGGTCGGCCTGGCCGAGGACGAGGCCGTGCCGGACAGGGCCATGACCGTGGACGAGGTCAACCGGAAGTACGGCGTCGGCGAACGCGACAAACACCGGAAAGCTGCGGGCAAATCCAGCGCCATCATCGAAGGACTGCCGGTGTGCTTTCATCCGATCCTCGACAGCCTGGATGCGCCGGGGCGTTCCGGGCGTTGCGTGAACTGGATTGAAGGTGAGCGTCTTGCGTTCGGCCTGTTTGAAGTGCCGGCCGGCTATGCGGAACCGGAAGCAGAATCTGCACGGGAAATGTTCATCTACGTATTGAGCGGCAACATCGATGCCAGAGTCGGACGTGACCGGAAAGCCCTGGTCAGCGGCGACATCGTGCAGGTCCCGCGCGGCGAGTCATACCGGTTGCAGGTGACACAACATGCGCGTTATGCAATGGTTTGTTCGACCCCGTACCTGGAGCAGCGCATCGACAACATGACGCCGGCCGAGGCGGAACAGGCGCGGATCAACATGAAACCAAATTAAACCTCGCTGCACAGACAAAATACTGTTTAAAATCATATAGTTATATCTCAATGCCTGGAAAACCCGCAAATATCGGCTGTATCGGTCTCGGCATCATGGGCGGCGCGTTTGCGCGCCACCTGCTGTCCGATGGATTTGTCGTGGACGGATTCGACATTGATGCCGCGCGTCGGACAGTACTGAAAAAAATCGGTGGCCGGCCTGCGGCGTCAATTGCTGCCGTCTGCCGCGCCAGCCCGCTGCTGGTGACTTCGCTGCCGAGCATCGCCGCCGTCCAAGCCGCTTTTTTCGGCAAGGGCGGCGTCGTCGACAGCGCCGGGCGCGGCGCCGTCGTCATTGAAACCAGCACGCTGCCGCTGAAGGTCAAGCATGAGATACGCGATCGCTGCGCCAGCCGCGGCATTGCCGTGCTGGATTGCCCGGTCAGCGGCACCGGCGCGCAGGCGGCGAACCGCGATATTGCCATCTATGCCAGCGGCGAGCGCAGGGCCTATTCCAGGGCCGAGGCTGCACTGAAGGGTTTTTCACGCAGCGTGTATTACTGCGGTGAATACGGCAACGGTTCGAAGCTGAAATACGTCGCCAACCTGCTGGTCACCATCCACAATCTGTCGACGGCTGAAGCCATGGTGCTGGGACAGAAATCAGGCCTCGACCTCGAATTGCTCTACAAGGTGATCAAGGACGGTGCCGGTACCTCCCGCATGTTCGAGGTGCGCGGGCCGCTGATGATCGCCGGCGATTACAGCAAGGCGACCATGAAAGTGGACGTTTACAAGAAGGATATTGATATCATTGAGCAGTTCGCGGCCGACCTGCATTGCCCGGTGCCGCTGTTCGAAGCTGCAAAACCGTTTTATGCCGCGGCCCATGCGCAGGGCCGTGCGCTGGAGGACACCGCCGCCGTCTGCGCCGTACTGGAGCAGATGGCCGGGGTAAAGCGCAAAACCAAGAGTACGCGTGCATCCACCACAACCCGAAAGAAGAGAAAGACCCGATGAAACCGACCATGACGCCGCAGGGCCAGGCTTCCCAGACGCTGTCCCGCAACATGAAACTCATATCGCACAACGAGCTCGCCGGATTCGGCGGCGTGGGCGAGGGCATCAACATGCAGGTGACCAAGGACGGTCGCCGCATCCTCTGGCTGGCGCATGAGTCGGCGCCGAAGAATTTCACCGGCGTCGATGTCACCGACGTGAAGAATCCGAAAGTCATCGTGCAGACCGACCTGCCGCATGAGCGCGTGCGTTCGAACTCGCTGGATGTCGTCGGCGACATCATGGCCGTGGCTTACCAGACCAAGAAGGTCGGCGACAAGCCGGCCGGGATGGACCTGTTCGACATCAGCACGCCGGAAAAGCCGAAGCTGATTTCGCATTTCGACGCCTCGGGTCCGCATTCGCGCGGCGCGCACTGCGTGTGGTTCACCGATGGCGAATACGTGCACCTGACCTCGGGTTCTGAGGATTTCGAGCCGACGCATCCCAATGATTTCCAGTTCTACCGCATCATCGACGTGCGCAATCCGTCCAAGCCGGTGGAAGTGGGCCGTTGGCATTATCCCGGCACGCACAAGGGCGACAAGGAAGCGCCGCCGCCGCGCCACCCCAAATTCGACGGCGGCTACCGCCCGCACAACGTCAACGTGTTTCCGGAGCGTCCGGACCGCGCCTATGTCGCCTATCTCGACGGCGGCGCGCTGATCCTCGACATTTCCGACAAGTCGAAACCCAAGGTCATCACCAACTGGAAATACTCGCCCCCGTACAACGGCTTCTGCCACACCGTGATGCCGCTGATGGGCCGCGACATGCTGCTGGTCACCGACGAATGCACCAAGGACGACGGCCTGGACTGGCCGAAACTCGGCTGGGTGGTCAATGCCAGCGTCGAAACCAACCTCGTGCCGATGTCGACGCTGCCGCTGCCCCCCGTGGAGAGCTTCGCCAAGCGCGGCGGCCGTTACGGCGCGCACAACATCCATGAAAACCTGCCGGGCCCGGCATCCTTCCGTTCCGGCACCATCGTCGTCGGCACCTTTTTCAACGGCGGCGTACGTGCATACGACACTTCGAACCCGTACCAGCCTCAGGAAATCGCCTACTACGTACCCGGAGCGCCGAAAATGTCGCCCAAGGGCGCGGTGCAGATCAACGATGTCTGGGTCGATGAAAAGGGGCTGGTGTATACCGTGGACCGTTTCGGTGGCGGCCTCTACATCATCGAAATGACGCCCTGACTTTGACGAAATAAGCGGAGCCCATCACTGATGCTGGATGCGCTATCGGGGAAATTTCCCGTCAGTATCGTCACCGGATTTCTCGGCAGCGGCAAGACGACGCTGATCAACCGGCTGCTGAAGCGGCCGGACATGAACCGGGTCGCGGTCATCGTCAACGAATTTGGCGAGCAGGCGATCGACAACGACCTGGTCGAGGTGTCCTCCGAGCAGATGATGCTACTCAACAACGGCTGCCTGTGCTGCGTGCTGCGCGGCGACCTGCAGGAAACGCTGCGCGATCTTTATGTCAAGCGGCGCAATGGCGACATCATCGACTTCAACAGGGTGATCATCGAGACCACCGGCCTCGCCGACCCCGCGCCGGTGATGCAGACCCTGATGACCGATGACATGCTGCAGGAGAATTACCGCCTCGACTGCGTGGTCACGCTGGCCGATGCCGTCAACGGCCTTGAACAGCTGGAGACCATGCAGGAACCGGTCAAGCAGGCGGCGCTGGCCGACCGCATCGTCATCACCAAATCGGACATTGCCGGGGAGGAAACCACCGCAAAACTCGAAGCCCGCCTGCGCGCGCTCAATCCGCAGGCGCCGATCCGTCGCGCGGTGAACGGTGAAATCGAGCTTGCTTTCCTGGTGGATGTCGGCCTGCGCAACATGAAGGCCAAGCTGGAGGACATCGAACGTTGGATGGGCGAGCCCGATGAGCATGGCCACCACCACCGCCACGATGAAACCGTCAAATCATTTTGCCTGCGTTATTCCGAACCGATGACCTGGCAGGCTTTTTCGCAGACCATGGAAGTGCTGAGCGCCCTGCGCGGCTCCGACATGCTGCGCGTCAAGGGCCTGATCAATGTGGTTGATCACAAGGGTCCGATGGTGGTGCAGGGCGTGCAGCATCTGTTCCACCCGCCGGTGGAACTCGACGCCTGGCCCAGCGCCGACCACTCGACCCGCATCGTGTTCATCACCCGCAATATTCCGCGCGAGATGGTGGCCAACCTGTTTTCCGCCATTGGTGCGGTCGCCGCGCTTGCCTGAACGATCCCTGCGCATGAAAAACCGCGGATTACCGCGGTTTTTTTATTGGCGCATGCAGATTACTCGCCATCAATAAAATGTTCGATCCGGCCGGCCATGTAGTCAAAAAACGGGTTGTAGCGCAAGCGGCCGAGGCTGGAGGGCGGTATCGCCAGAACACCGGTTTCACCCCTGACCTGGGGTGCCCCGAGGTAGATGCGATCCAGGCGATGCGGGTCTTCGCTGCCATAAACCGGATCCGCCGGTGATATTGGCAGTGCCAGGTGTGAAAGCGAAAAAATCGATGCCGGCCAGGCCAGAGACAGCGATTCAATGGTTGTTTTTCCCGTCTTCGAGTTGCGCCGGATCGCGGCCATCTGCGGGCTTTGCGCATCCTGGTTCGCCAGCATCGTCAGATCAAACGGCAGCGGCGGACCTTCCAGCAGGAGTTGCCGGTGCTGTGGGATATTGCCGGTGTAGAGGTCGGTCACGCTGGCCTGGCGATTGATGTCGAACAGCACCAGTTCGTGTTTGCCCGGTTTCAGCGCCCGAAAAAAGGCCTGGATCAGGGCGGGTGCCGATACCGTGGAGTCTGCCACCGACTGAAAGGCCAGGATCGACGGAAAACCCCCGGATGCCGGTTTTCCGGAAAGGCTGTCGAGTTTTGCGGAAATCGCCCCGGTCAATTCATGAATCTGCTCAGCCGCATTCACCGGGAAGGAGTTGTACTTGTAGGGGTCGTACTCGGGAACGATGTCAGTCCAGTCCAGTTTGGGAATGCCCAGCAGCCGGCCTGCGCGTTTTTGCCAGACCGCCAGCGCGGCTGCCGGTGAAACGCCGATTGCCGGTGACAACAGCACCAGGCGCGAAACTGCAGGCAGGTTTTCGCCCTTTTCCCGGGACAGGGCATATTCCACGGCCAGCGCAGCGCCGGTGGAAAAGCCGATCATGTACAGCGGTTTCCCCGGTGCGGCATGCTGCGTCAAATCCCGGGCTGCCATGCGAACTGCAGACGCAAAATCCTGCCAGCCGGCATCCAGCAGGCCGGAGGGCGCAGTGCCATGCCCGGGCAGGCGCAGGCCGACCACATGGTAGCCGCGCCGGTTCAGCCGTTCCCCCAGCGCACGCATGACGTAAGGCGAATCGGTCAGGCCGTGCAGCAGCAGGATGCTGCCGCGGGGATTCTGCGCGGTCAGCACGAAAGTGGCGTTCCAGTTGACCGGTTGCGCCAGCGGATCCGCGATGCTGCCCGAGGAATAACGGTTGAAAGACCGCTGGTTTCCGGCAGCAGGCTGGGCCAGCACCCTGCTTTTCAGTTCGGCGAACAGCCGTGCTTCGAGCGCCTGATATTCAGCGATCGTGCGGATTTTTTCCGCATTGGATGCGCTGAATTCGGATTCCAGTTTTGTCGTGTGCCAGGCCTTCAGATCCGGCAGCGAATCAAGGCGCAGGGAATAGCCGGCCGTGATGGCGAGGGCGATACCCAGCAGGGTGTATCCGAGAAACCAGGCTAAGTGCCGCAATAAAGGCCTGAGCATGTGTTGAGCCGCCGTGAATAGCGCGCCATTGTGCACTGACAGCGGAATTATTGCATTTTGGAATGCCGGCAAAGGCGGGGAAATCCGCCGGCAGGATCAGATGTTGACCCGGCCCGCGTCCTGTTCGCGCCGGCGGTTGATGCAGGCTTCGCCGCTTTTCTGCATTTCAAAAAGCGGACTTCCCTCAGGATGCGCAGGATGCCTGCCGCGGCTGCCATCGCCGCGCCTGCACCAGTGCCAGCCGCGCATGAGCAGGCATCTGGCAACCATTTTCGTAATCAGGGCAATGTCGCGGACAGGACGAAAATGGCTGGGGCGGCTGGTTTCGGGGTAGATCGCCGGAACCGGCACGGGCCTGGCACGAATGCCGCGCCACCCGGCAAGAATCAGAATTTCGCTTTCCAGCACGAATCCCGGTTTTTCCTCGATCAGCGGCAGCAATCCGCGCAAAATGTCCGCCGGGTACACCCGAAAACCGGACTGACTGTCGCTGATTGCATAACCGGCAGCCCAGGAAATCCAGAAATTGGCAAAGCAATTGGCGCGATACCTCGCTACCGGGATGTTGTCCCGTTCATGCAGGCGCGATCCGATCACGATGGCTTCCGGATATTTTTTCGCTTCCGCAAGCAGTGCGGGAATATCCCGCGGCCGGTGCTGTCCATCGCCGTCCAGCGTGATCAACAGTTCCGCCCCGGCATCCAGCGCCTCACGAAAACCGGCAGCCAGTGCGCGCGATTTTCCGAGATTTCTTTCGTGCCGGATCAGCCGTACCGGCAAATCCCGCAGCGTTTGCGCAGTGCCGTCAGTCGAGCCGTCATCAATCACGACAACCATGCCGGTTAGGGGCAGGGCATCGTCAACGACGGCACGCAGGGTGCGGGCCTCGTTATAGGCGGGAATGATGACCGCCGTCCGTGGTTGATGGATCATGCCATGCCGCCGTTGATGTTGATGACCTGGCCGGTAATATACGCCGCCTCCTTTGAGGCTAGAAAAGCCGCAAGTTCGGCGACCTCTCCGGGCTCACCCATGCGTCGCGCCGGAACCATCTGGGCGATACGCTCGGAAGTGAACAGTTTGTCGGTCTGGGGGCTGCGGATCACTCCCGGTGCAATGCAGTTGACCGTGATGCCGCGGCTTGCGACTTCGAGAGCCAAGGAGCGGCTCGCCGCATGGATGCCCGACTTGGCGGCCGCATAATTGGCCTGACCGCGATTGCCGATGACGCCGGATATCGAAGTGATGCTGATGATCCGGCCCCAGCGGGTGCCCATCATGGGCATCAGCAGCGGTTGCGTGACGTTGTAGAACCCGTTCAGGCAGGTGTTTATCACGCGCTCCCACTGCTGCGCCGACATGCCGGCCAGGGGTGCATCGTCAAAAATCCCGGCATTATTGACCAGAACCTGTATCGGGCCGGTCCGCAGGATTTCCTCAAGGCCGCGTCTGGCCTCGGCAGCATCGGCCACATCAAAACCGCAGAGCGAAACAACCGCACCGCCTTCGCGCAGTTCATCGGCAAGACATTCGGTTTCCGCGCGGCGGGAGCGATGGTGCAACACCAGTTCCATACCGCATCCCGAAAGTTTGCGTGCGATCGAATGCCCTATGGCCCCGCTGGCGCCGGTTACCAGTGCACGGATACGACTCACCGTGCCTCCCGGACAAGCGCGACAGTTGCCTGTCCCCGGGCGATTTCGATGCCCTGATGGCACAGCAAAAAGGAATACTGCAGGCCTTGATTGCCGGAAAAAATCTCCTCAGCTTCAATATGCAGGGCGTCAGGGCATTGATCCAGGCTGTCGATCTGCAATTCAAGGCTGCGTATCGACGCCAGATAGCCCTGGCCGGCAGCAGAGCCGGATTTCAGTGCGGCATGCAGGGCAAAGCACTGTGCCGCAAACTCGACGGTGCTGCTCGCAGGCAGGCTGCCATCCACGCGGTAGGGGTTGCCATCCAGCAGGTGTGCCCTGCTGGTGCAGACGATGCGATGTGCATCAAAGTGGCTGACCGTGTCGAGCAGGCAATTGCCCCCCTGATGCGGCAGACGGGAGAGGATGGCGTTTCGATCGTGGATCATGGCTGGTTCAGGCATCGCAGGGTTCGAGCACGACTGAAAGACCGTCGAGGTAAGGCAGAACAACCCGCCGGGACATTCCGAGCGCGGACAGCCAGATCATACCCGGTGCGCAGGAATGCCCGTCGAAATGCGCGGCCAGACTGGAGTGCAGGGCTTCACCGGTTTCACCGCTCAAACCCAGGCGCCATGAAGTGCCCGGGCACGCCGGCGAGAGATGAAAGGCCAGGGCCAGGGGCTGACGCACCAGAACACGTTCCGACATCGGATACGGATAGGGCGCATCGTAGGCCACGAGCAGTACCGAAGCGCCGGTTTCCCGCATGGTCAGCAGGGATTCGATCAACCCGGCAGCCAGGCCCTGCGGGCCGGCGCCCAG
This sequence comes from uncultured Bordetella sp., assembly GCA_964606765.1. GTDB lineage: Bacteria > Pseudomonadota > Gammaproteobacteria > Burkholderiales > SG8-41. The sequence goes on from CAZSIR010000036.1 coordinate 9,872, forward strand.
GCTGGTGGTGGCAGCGGTCCTGTGCAGTCCGATACTCCAGTAGGCTGCAGCAGCGTTGTGTACGGAGTTGGTGAATCGTGTCGGAGAAACATCCGGCACTGGCGCCGCCAGCGCATCGCAGATTGCATGGGTGGTCGCTCCATCACCGCTGTTGGTGACAAACACGGCCTGCATATCGGCGGGAGGGGAGGGGCAGGCTTCTTCCACCGCAGCAAGAACAAGCCTGGTCAGATCGCTGACCCGTCTCCGCTCGGCGGGCTGCAGAAGATTGCTGGTGGTTCTCGGAACGGACGAAGGCGCATATGCCGGCGGATCGGCGAGTATCCCGCGCAAGGCGCCGCCATTGGCAATGCCGGCACCCGCCGCACCGATGCCCAGCAGGCCGAATGGAGTGGCGATTACCGGGCCGGCCATCCGAAAATCAGCGAGCAATTGCTCCCGCCGAAGCCAAACGAGTTGCTGAGCACATGATGCAGCGGTTTGCTGTCATTGCGCGCCAAAAAACTGCAGCGGAATCCGGGATCGAACTCCACGGTGTTCAGGTTGCCCGGCAACAGCTCATGCGCCATGCAAATCAGGCTGATGACCGCTTCGGTAATGCCTGCAGCACCCAGGGTATGTCCGGTCCAGCCCTTGGTCGAGCTGCAGGGGATGGCATTGCCGAACAGATTGAAAACAGCGGTTTCTTCCGCGCGGTCATTGTTCGGCGTGGCGGTTCCGTGCATGTTGATGTAGTCAATATCGCCGGGGATCAAAGACGCCCGCTGCAATGCCTGATGCATGGCAAGCCGTGCTCCGGCGCCATCCGGCGCCGGAGTCGAGATGTGGTAACCGTCACTGCTTTCCCCCCAGCCGAGCAATGCCGGTCCCCCGGTTTTTTCACGGCTCAGCAGCGCGAATCCCGCGGCCTCGCCGATGGAAATGCCTTTGCGCCCGGCGGCGAAGGGCTGACAGGGGGAGTCTGAAAGCAATTCCAGCGAATTGAAACCGTACAGGGTTGTCAGGCACAGACTGTCCACGCCCCCGACAATCATCGCATCGCAAAGTCCGGAGTCCAGCATGCGGCTTGCGGCGGCAAAAACCTTGGCGCTCGAAGTGCACGCCGTGGAAACAGTCCAGGCCGGGCCGCTGATGCCGAGATAGCTGCGCACGAAATCACTGACGGCGAACAGACTGTGCCTGTAACGGAAATTGATGTCGTCGGGCATCCTGGCATCCGCTGTGCTGCGGGCACGGAATCCGATTTCAGTTTCAAGGATGGCGGATGTGCTGGATCCGATCAGGCAGCCGATGCGGTCTGCGCCGTATCGCTGCCGCGCTTTCGCAACCTGCCCGGCAAAATCATCCTGCTCCAGGCCGAAACAGGCCAGCCGGTTGTTGCGGCAGTCATACGGCTCCCAGGCCCGGGGCAGGCGCAAGCTGTCGAGGGCATCAACGCGCCCGATCCAGGTTTTCAGGTCGCGGGCAGGCTCAAAATCATTGGGACGGAGGCCGCCACCCTGCGTGCGCAGCGAATCCGTGACCGCATTGATCCCGGCTCCGGCGGCGCTGGTCAGGGTATACGCATCAACTGTTATCGGATGCACGATCGGCCGGCCGTTGAAAATAAAAAAAGTCTAGCATGACCGGTGCACGGGAGGCTGTCCGTGCACGCGCGCGAGCCATGCGGCGAAAAGAAAGGAAAATGCCGTGCCGAAGAAGGAGGTAATGCCGATGCTGTGCAGCACGGGAATGCTGGAAGCTGCCAGGGCGCCAAAACCGATCATGGTGGTACCCACGCAGACCAGAAGGGAAAACTGCATGCGGTTTTCCCCGCTTTGGTCAGTCGCCTTCCGGTTGAAAAACAGCGCGTAGTTGATGCCGACCCCGAGAACCAGCAGCAAGGCCACCAGGTGAAAAAGGTTGAAGCGTTCGCCGCACAGGTGCAGGACGGCAACGGTGCAAAGAATTCCGGATATTGACGGCAGCGAAACCCGCAGGGCCATCGCAGCACTGCGTAAATGCACAAAAAGCAGCGCCATGATCAGAATCAGCCCCCCTCCGCAATAGAGCAACACCTGCTGCCGGTAGCCGGCGACCAGTCCGCCGATTTCCTGCTTCAGGTCGATCAGCAGGGCGGGTGCAAGCTTGTCGGCCTGCGCTGCAAGGGCCGCGCCATCCGACACCCCGTTCAGCGTGATCAGCGCCGTTGCGCCTCCGGCATTCCTGCTCAGCAGGCTGTTCACCCGCAAGCGCCATGCCGGATCCGCAATATCATCAACGCCTATCGGTTCCAGTCGCCGGGCGCGGACAATCTCATCGACAAACGGCTTCAGGGCTTCAGGCCGGAATCCGGCGGACTGTGCCGCATCCGGGAGGTATTTCTCCAGCACGGCCGGGTCGGGCAGCGCTTCCAGGCGCAGCCCTTGTGTCCGGCGGCTGGGCAGGTAGTCGGCGGCCACGGAGTATCCGGACAGCAGTTTTTGCCGGATCAGTTCGTCAAGCGCTGGCCGCAGGGCTTCACTGCGCTGCAAAGCCTGTTCTGCATCCGGCGCTTCCAGCGCCGCCATGAATCGTACATCCGGCGCTCCCAATTCCTCACGCAACCGGTGGTCGCGCAATTTCATTTCTGCGGGCAGTGGATTCAGCGCTCCCAGGTCGTCCTCCCAGGCAAATCCTCCGGCAGCGAGGATCAGCAATGAAAACAGGCTTGCAGCGCCGACGAACCAGGGCCGGGGCGAGAGCAGGGTTTGCAGCCAGCCCGGTGGCATCCATGCTGTCGAGACTGTCTGGCGCTGAACGGGAGTCAGTGCCGGAAGCACCCGGCGGTTGACCAGTCCGGCCACCGCGACTCCCGTCATTGCGAGCAGCCCCAGCTGTGCGAGCCCGGCAATCCCTGAAAACAGCATGGCCAGACTGCCAATCACGGTCGTCAGCACCGCCAGCCGCAAGGTCGGCCAGATGTCGCGCGCAGCCACAGCCAGCGGCAATCCGGGACTGGCCTGCAACAGCAGATAACTCGGATAGTCGATCGTTTCCGCAAGCAAAATAATGGCAAAAGCCAGGGTGATGCCGTGGACCGAGCCGTAGCAGAGCGATACCAGGGCCACAGCGGTCAGGATGCCGCTGACGGCGGGGATGAATACCAGAATCATCAGCCGTAAATTGCGGTAAACACAGCCCAGCAGCAGCACGATCAGTGCTGCTGCAAGAAGTGTGAAAAAAAGACTCTCACGCTCGATCAGTCCGCGGCTTTCAACGGCATAAATTGCCGGCCCTGCAAGGACCAGGCGCGTTCCCGCCGATGCCGCCGCTGAAAAAGCCTCTTCGATGCTGCGTTTGACCGTTTCCTGCATTTCCACGGTCGGTGCCGTCTCTCGGATTTCCAGCAGCAACAATGCCTTGCTGCCCGTGCCGTCGAACCACACGCCCTGGCGCATGGCCGGTCCGTTTTTCGATTCCAGGCGTTCAAGGATGGCCGTCAATTCGCCGGTTGGATCCCTCGCCGCCAGCGGACGAAACAGGTCGCCCAGGGGTGTGCCCAGTCGTGCGCGCAACTCAAGCAATGCCCGGGTCAGCCCGTCGGAGCTGAAACGCTCAGCCGTCACGCCAGGACTGAGCAGATAACGGTGCTCGAATATCCAGTTTCGGTCGCGTGCATTCCGCTCAAAGGACCCGTTGGCAACCAGGCTGAAAATCCCGCTTTGGTCCAGACGGCCCGCCAGCCTGTCGCTGACGCCTGCAAGGACAGAGGGCGGCGCGTTTTCCAGCGACGCCATGATCGTGCGTGCCGCCGGCCCGTGCTGCAGCTGTCCGATCAGCAGGTGTTGCCGGGGAGTCGCTGCTTCCGGCAAAAAGGCGCTCATGTCAGTCACCACGCGGGTGTGGGCGGCAAGCAGGTAAAGAACCACGGCAAGTGCGGCGACCCAGACCGCAACAGCAATCCGGTCCGGCCCGTTGTTGCTGGTGGAGTGCGGAGATGGCGGGGACATATGGGGGAGGAGTTCAGCGCCGGATGGCGTCGATCATCATTTCGGTGCTGTCACCGGAGGTCTCGTAAACCTCGATCTTCCGCAGTTCGCTTCCGATGCCGGAAATGCGGATCTGCCGCAGACGGGAAAGCAGATCAGGCGCAAGGGGGGACATTTCGATGGTCCAGCCTGCCGGACTGCCCGAAATTTTCAGGCCGAAATGACGTCGCAAGCCCGCTTCATCGCCGGCAAGGGTGGCGCGGATGCTTTCGACCAGTCCTGCCAATGCCGGCTGCGCGTCGGCCTGAAACTGGCGCTGCCGGCCATTGGATTCGATGACGATTTTTCCACCCTCGTAGATGAAACGCTCTGGCCGCGGCGCCAGCGTAATGCGTTCGAGGCGCGCAGGCCGCTGATAGCGCAAGGTGCCGCTGCTGACCAGCGGTTCTGCGAGCAGGGCGATGAATTTTTTTTCCGTGAACGAGGATTCGCGCTCCTCGATGCGTGAAAGCGCCTGCATCAGCTGGGAAATGCCGAATTCGGCGGCTGTCGAAGCCTGGGGGATGCAGCAGGCCATCAGCCACAGACAGGATATGAGGCGTTTACTTGCCAGAAGCCGCGGCATCGTGCCAGAAGTCAAAAAAGTTGTACCAGTTGTAGGGTGCACGCCGACACTGCATTTCAAGCCGCCCGGCATATCGGAGCAGCAATGATCTTACTATGACGTCCTTCGGGCAGCCTGCGAACTCGTCCGCTTTGGAAAGAATTTCAAAACATGCGACATAACGCCCATGACCGGTATAAAGGCCGGAAAACATGACCACCGGTTTTCCGGTAATCGCCGCCAGCAGCATCGGTCCCGCGGGAAACAGGGCAGGCGCCCCCAGAAAGGGCACGGCAATGCTTTTTTCCTGACGATAGGCCCTGTCACCGAGCATGGCCACCAGGCAGCCGTCCTCCAATGCCTTGTGCACCTGCAGGAATGTATCGGGCTTCCCGAGCGGGATCAGTGACTCCAGCCAGGAAGGATTGCGGTCGTAGAGCACCGACAGCATCGCCGGCGATTGGTCGATCTGCATCAGGATCCTCAGCGGTGCCTTCAGACGCATGCTGCAGCTGCGCACCGCATCACTGTTGCCAAGGTGGGAGCCGATCAGCAGGCAACCCTGATGGCTGTCGATGATCTCCTGCAGATCTTCGGTACCTTCCATGTCAATCTGCAGGCCGCGCTGGTCGCCTGCGGCAAAATAGAGCCGGTCAAGCAGGCATACGGCAAAAGTGTGGATATGACGCCAGACCTCCATCCGCGTCGGCTGCCGCTGCCATACACGGGCCAGGAAATCCGCCGAACTGCGCCGGGCCGTCGGGGCGAATAAATAAAAATACAGGCTGATGGGCCACATCAGCGGCACTGTCAGTTTCCTGCCCAGCAAAATGCCGATGCCGCTGATCAGCCGCAGTGCGAACATTCCCCCGCGTTCGGGCTGTCCATGCCATCGCGACTTCATGGGGAACCGGTCGTCCATTCCAGAACACCGGTTGCGATGAGCCTGGATTGCGTCGAAATCCTGAATGCGGCCCGGGTACCGTCGTCTCGCTGGAGGGAGATTCTGCAAGTCTCGCCGGGTCCCAGCGGATGCAGGAATTTGACCCTGGACCAGCGGCGTACAGTGACGGGAGTATCTGCCAGTTCCGCGGCCAGCTGTTCGCACCAGGCCATCAAGGTCACTCCCGGTACGACCGGGTTGCCGGGAAAATGTCCTTTCAGCACCGGGGCATCTCCCTGCATGACAAAATCCCGTTCGATCATCGTCATCGTCGCAGCCGTTCGATCATGTCGAGCAGGGACTGGCGCGGCAATTTTCCGTTGCTGTTGCGCGGCAACCGGTCCACCAGCCAAACCGGTCTCGGCAGAAACGCGGGATCAAGGTGGCGTGAGAGTTCCGCACGGATGCTGCCGGCGTCCCTGCCATCGGAGACGACCAGCGCCACCAGCCTGCCGTCTTCCTCAGGCTGCACCAGGACTGCATCACGGACTCCGGGCAGGGAACACAGCAGGGCATTCAATTGCGGCAGCATTGCGCGTTTGCCGCCAATTTTCACCAGATCGCTGCTGCGCCCCAGAAGCATGAAGCCGTCTGCCCCGGCCGGACGCAGTTGATCCTGCAGTTTCTGACCGGGCATTCCAGCGCGGCCGCTGATCATTGCGTCCGAACCTGAAAAATCCAGCAGCAGGTCACTGCTCAACCGCCAGTTCCCGGTCTGTGCCGTGCGACGCAAACCGATCATGCCGGTCTCCGTGCTGCCGTAAATTTCCCAGACCGGGGTTTTCCAGGCCTGTTCCAGCGTGATCGCGGTTTGCCTGGACAAAGGCATGGTTGATGAAATGATCCCTGCAGGGCCCCGTTCAGCGCTGCTGATTTTTGCGCCGACATAGGACTCGGCGTGCAGCGGGGTCACCATCAGCCAGGACGGGGTTTCAGCGGTGCGCAGCACGTTGACCAAGTCAGCCGGCAGCAGGGGTCTTTCCGGCCGGATCGCGCTGCCCCATTGCAAAGGCAGCATCACGGTGGTTTCCAGGCCGAACATGTGCTGGGGCGCCACTGCACCGATCACACAGCCGTTTTGCGGGAGCTTCCAGCCCAGCATGTCGCCCAGAGTACGGGCCGCGCTGACCAGCCCCCCCCAATGTTTCACTGCAGGTTCCGGTTTTCCGGTGGACCCGGAAGTGTAAAGAATGGCGGCAATCTGCCCGGAAGGAATTTCCGGCAATTCCGAATGCACCGCATCGACCTCTGCGTCGTATCCGATATGCAGGCATGGCAGGGAACCACAGCGTTCACGCTGCGACGCATGATCAATCAGGGCGCAGGCAGCACTGCCTTCGCGGATTGCCTGGGAAACGGCTTTTGCCGTCCGGTCCGCAGGAAGTATTGTTGGAAGCCCGCGTACCAGTGCCGCAACCCAGCCGAGAACGAAAGCAGACCGGTCATCACACAGATTCAATACGGCTCCACCCGCCGGCAACCGGCCGGCCAGCGCCACGGCATGGGATGCGAAGTGCCGGCAGGTCATCGGCCGCCCCTGCCACCATGTCAGAATCGTTTCGGGGGCATATCCGCGCAGCAGCGGGAGGGCAGCAGCGGTACCGGACATTTTCATGTCATGCATTGGCGGTACAGGCGGAAAATTCCGCCTTGCCGGCGAATCAGCATGAACAATGCCCAGGGGGTCGCAAAGCTGCGGTCAGGAAATCTCTGCCTGCGCCAGGCAAATTCCAGTACAAAAAACGACGCGATTGCGGCAGTGTCCAGGAACACTGCGGCGAGCCACCAGCCTTGCGGCCATTCCAGAACCAAGTGCTTGCCGCCAAGCAGGACAAGGAATAATCCCCATGCACCGGTCAGTCTGCGGGTATAGCTTGCGAGTTCGGGCGGCAGGGGGCCGCCTGATTCCATGACCGCAATTGCGCTGATCAGCGGGGTTTTTCCGGGGCGCAGGGTGCTTAAAAACAGGAATGCGACGGCAAAATTGATTGCCGGGGACAACAGATGTGTGAAGAAGCCGGGCACAGTCATCATCGGCGATGAGCAATGCGGTGAAAGGGGGTCCGGTGCTGTTCGGCCACCGGGCGTTCCGGTTTACTTGGTGCGATGCAGGGCAATATGCTCTGCAAGAGCATTCAGGCTGGAGAAGATCCGCTGGTTGTTCTCGTCATCCGACCGCAGCTGAAAACCGTATTGCCTGGAAATCGCAAGCGACAGTTCAAGGATGTCAATCGAATCAAGGCCGATTCCGGTATCGCCAAACAGCGGCATGTTCGGATCGATCGACTCGGCAGACGTTTCCAGGTTCAGCGTCAAAACGACAAATTCCGCTAGCCGCAGAGTAATGTCGTCATTCATTTCGGTTGCTTGGACCATGGTTGGGGCGGGGAAGGCAGTTGCCTTCCCCGGGCACAAAACTTACAACGTGGAAAGTTGGGCAGAAATGGCCTTGCTCAGGTTCTGCACCCAGCCGTTGTAATTGGAGTGAATGCTGGTGCCGTCGTAGTTCAGGTTGGTGCTGCTTTTATAGGTAATGCTGTATTGCTTGGCGCTGAAGGGAATGTCCACCACGGCGACATGATCACGCAGTACCAGGGTGCCAACCATGGCGTCGGGCCCGTTGTCCTTGATTTGCCAGCCCAGACCGGCACCGGCGCGAACGATGGCCTTGCGCACATCATCCTTGGTCGGATTCGCCTTGTTCGCAACAACCGCCGCATCCTTGACTTCATAGACTGTTGCGACGCGACATGCCCCCAGCAGAATTGCAATGCATACAACCGCAAAAAGACGGAATTTCATGTGCCCCCCTTAACATTTATTGATTTTTGATCTCGCTTCCCTCTTGGCCGGGCAGGCTCTTTTTCATAGGGAAAACGCCAAAGCGCTAGGAATATAACCGGCGAATTCCTGAATGTAAAGTTGCATGACCGCGGAGCACTGGCCACAACCGAGACAGGCCTTTTTGAGCCCTGAACCCCTGATTTCGGAGAAGCGCGGATTCAGGACGAATTTCAGTGATCAATGCCCACGATGTCGTCTGGCTCAAACTCGTCCGGCACGGTGCCGTCACCGGGGCCGGTCACCATGGCGGCCATGGTATCGCTCTGTTTCACGAAGTACTCTTCGCTGATCGGATCATAGAAACGCTGGCCCAGGGCGACTTCGCTGAATTTAAGGCGATGGCGTGCGGGATGATTGGTCATTGGGATCGCAATCGGAAGTGAACGGCCTGGATCTATGCGGTCTGGGGGCGGCAAAACGCCCCGGCTTTGTCCTACATTGCATTTTCAGCAGTTCAGGCCTGGATGTCTGGCTGAATGGGTGGCTCCCCGACCTGGGCTCGAACCAGGGACCTGCGGATTAACAGTCCGTCGCTCTACCGACTGAGCTATCGGGGAATAAAAACCGGAAAAATCAGATTGTTGCGGATGCAAAGAGGGGCGTATTCTATCCGCGGAAGGCTGGACGGTCAACGCAACGATGAGAGAGAAATGAAGTGGTTTAAACGCCTGATTCTGCTGCTTGCGGTTCTGGTCGGCGCACTGGCTCTGGTGCCGCTTTTTGTCTCCATCGATGATTACCGGCCCCAGATCGAAAAAATCCTTTCAGAAAGAATCAGGGAGCCGGTCCGCCTGAAAAGCCTGCGCCTGGTCGGATTGCCCTTGCCCCATGCCGTGATTGACGGCGTCGAAATCGGCAAAGCGGATGTCAAGGTCGCAAGCATTTCAATCACACCGGATTTGTGGTCAATGCTGGGGAGCACCAAGGTGATCCGCAACGTCGAGATTTCGGGCCTGGTCATCAACCAGAACGCGCTGGACCGGATTCCGCTTTGGGCGGCCTCGGACCCGAAAGCCAAGCCCGCGGATTTCACGGTCGTGGTGCGCAGCATCCGTCTCGACGATGCAATGCTCAAGCTGCAGAAAAACAGCTTCGGTCCGTTTGACGCCCGCATCAGCATTTCGCTGACGGGCAAACCCGAAATCGCGGAAATCACCGCGCGTGACGGCAAATTCAAGGCGGCGATAAAACCCCTCGCTGCCGACAAGTTCAATGTCGAGGTCAAGGCCAGAAACTGGAGCGTGCCCATCGGGCCGCCGATCCATTTCGATGAGTTGCTGGTGCGCGGCACGGCAACGCTGGACAGCGCCCATTTGCCGGAAATCCAGGCAAAAATGTATGGCGGCAGTGTCGCCGGCGGATCGACCGTGAGCTGGCAGAAAGGCCTGCAGCTGAAGGGCAGCTACGCCGTCAACGGCGTCGAGTTGCGCGATCTGGTGCCGCTGTTTTCACCGGAAACGAAAATCAGCGGACGCCTGACTGCGAAGCCGGCATTTTCCGCGAACGCCGCCAATGCGGAGCAATTGCAGAAGAACCTCAAACTGGAAACCCCCTTTGATATCCGCGACGGCGTGCTCGACGGCATTGACATCCAGAAAGCCGCGACCAGCCTGATCACCCGGGACAGCAGCGGCCAGACGCGTTTTGACACGCTGTCAGGCCATTTTGCGATGGATCGCGGCACGCAGCGCATCACCAGCCTCAAAGTGTCTTCGGGTTCACTGGCGGCTGACGGCAATGTGACGATCGCGCCGAACAAGGAATTGTCCGGCCGCGTCAATGCCCAGGTCACGGTGGGCGGCCTTGCCTCGGCGATGGTGCCGCTGAACATCAGCGGCACGCTGGACTCGCCATTGGCATTGCCCACCGGCGCCGCCCTGGCCGGTGGCGCCATTGGCACGGCGATACTGCCCGGCGTGGGCACCGCCATCGGCACCAAGGCCGGCAACTGGGCCGAGGGTTTGTTCAGCGGGGGCAAGAAAAAGAAATAGCCGGCCCCGCGGCCGGCTACCCGTCAAAGACGCTTCAGGTTTCAGCGCTGAACCAGCACCTTGGCAACTGCCTGCGCAACGTAATCGATGTTTTTGGTATTCAACGCCGCGACGCAGATGCGGCCGCTGTCGATGGCGTAGATCGAATACTCGTCACGCAGCTTGTGCACCTGTTCCCTGGTCAGTCCGGAGTAGGAGAACATGCCGCGCTGCTCGACGATGAAACCCAGGTCGAAATCCGCGCGCAAGGCGCGGATTTTTTCCACCAGCAGCTTGCGCATGGCCTTGATGCGGTCCCGCATCTGTCCGAGTTCCTGGTCCCACTGCGTGCGCAGTTCCGGCGTGGTCAGCACCATTGCGACCGCCTGGCCGCCATGCGTCGGCGGGTTGGAGTAGTTGGTGCGGATCACGCGCTTCAGCTGGCTCAGCGTGCGCGCAGCCTCTTCCTTGCTGGCGGTGACGATGCTCAGCGCGCCGACGCGCTCGCCGTACAGCGACAGGGATTTGGAGAACGAGCTCGAGACAAACACCGCTGGACATTCCGCGGTAAAGCGGCGGATCGTGGCCGCATCGGCTTCCAGGCCCTCGGCAAACCCCTGGTAGGCGATGTCGAGGAAGGGCACCAGTTTGCGCTGGTTGACCACGGCAATGACTTTTTCCCATTGCGCCGCCGTCAGGTCCACGCCCGTCGGGTTATGGCAGCAGGCATGCAGCACCACCACGGCGCCGGCCGGCAGCTGGCCGAGCGCGGCGAGCATTGCATCGAATTTGAGGCCGTTGGTCGCAGCGTCGTAGTAGGGGTAGGTTTTGACCGTGAAACCGGCGTATTCGAAGATCGCGCGGTGGTTTTCCCAGCTCGGATCGCTGATGTAGAGCTCGGCGCCCGGATTCACCCGACGCAGGAAATCGCCGCCGACTTTGAGGCCGCCGGTGCCGCCGAGCGTCTGCACGGTGACAATGCGACCGGCCTTGACTGCCGCGTGGTCCGCGCCAAACAGGGTTTCCTGGACCGCCCGGTCATAGGTCGCCAGACCGTCAATCGGCAGATAGTTGCGCGGCATCGGTTTTTCCGCGAGGCGCTGCTCGGCCGTGCGCACGCACTGCAGCACCGGCACCTTGCCGTCGTCATCGGTATAGACACCGACGCCGAGGTTCACTTTTTTCGGGTTCTGGTCAGCGTTATAGGCTTCGGTCACGCCCAGGATCGGATCCTTGGGCGCCATTTCAATTTTTTCGAGTACTGAAGAGGTCATTGGGATGAAGGGGCAGAAAATCAGCTGAAATTCGTTGATAAAGTGACAGAAAGCGTCATTTTAGCCGTGTTTTGCAGCGCACCCAAATGGATTTGAGAACGCGCAAGACCGGCAGGCCCTCCTGCTTGCGGGCAGGCACAAGCCGATACCGGTAACATGGCTGTTTTTGCCTGATTTAAATGGAAATCATCACTTTCCCCGACAGCCCATACCGCCTGCACCAGACTTTCAAACCGGCGGGCGACCAGCCCGAGGCCATCGTCAGGCTGGAGGAAGGCGTGCGCGACGGCCTGGTGCATCAGACCCTGCTCGGGGTCACCGGCTCGGGCAAGACCTACACGATGGCGCATGTCATCGCACGCCTCGGCGTACCGGCATTGATCATGGCGCCGAACAAGACGCTGGCGGCGCAGCTGTACGCTGAGATGCGCGAATTTTTCCCGGAAAACGCCATCGAGTATTTCGTGTCGTACTACGACTACTACCAGCCCGAAGCCTACGTGCCGTCGAAAGACCTGTTCATCGAAAAAGATTCGAACATCAACGAGCACATCGAGCAGATGCGCCTGTCCGCGACCAAGGCGCTGCTGGAGCGGCGCGACACCATCATCGTCGCCACGGTGTCGGCGATCTACGGCATCGGCGATCCGGTCGATTACCACGGCATGATCCTGCACCTGCACGAAAACGAAAAACTGTCGCAGCGTGACGCCATCGAGCGGCTGATTGCGATGCAGTACGAGCGCAACGACATCGAGTTCAAGCGCGGCGTGTTCCGTGTGCGCGGCGACATTCTCGACATTTTCCCTGCGGAGAACTCGGAAACCGCGGTTCGGGTTTCGCTGTTTGACGATGAAGTCGAAA
>CAZSIR010000037.1:0-10809 GCA_964606765.1 uncultured Bordetella sp.
GCGCATGCAATGCACGCTGGTGACCAAGGAAAAAGGCACCGGCTCGCGCCCGCACTTGCATCCCAACGAGCAGTGGAACTACATCGTCAAGGGCCAGATGCGGGTCAAGGTCGGTGACGGCCCCGAGCAGATCTGCGGTCCCGGCACGCTGCTGTATTTTCCAGCGAACATCGTGCACTACACGATTGCGATGCCGGAAGAGGACGCGATGTTTTTTGCCGTGAAGGACATGTCCCACGGCATCATCGGCAAGGCTGCCGACGGCACGATGGCGGGTGGCCATTACGATGCGGGCGCCGGCCCCAAGTCGGCATAATGCCGCGCGTACCACCCGCCCGGCCGGGCATGGTGCTGGCGGATGTTGATACGCCGGCGCTGATCCTCGACCTCGATGCCTTTGAGCACAATCTGAATAAGCTCAATGAGTCGATCGCCGGCCGCAAGATCCTGCTGCGGCCGCATGCCAAGAGCCACAAGTGCCCGGAGATCGCCCTTCGCCAGATTGCGCTGGGCGCCGTTGGCGTGTGCTGCCAGAAGGTCAGCGAAGCCGAAGCGATGGTCGAGGGCGGCGTCCAGGATGTGCTGATTGCCAACGAAGTCGTCGGCATGACCAAGCTGAAGCGGCTGGCGGCGCTGGCGAAAAAAGCGAAAATCACGGTCTGCGCCGATGACGCCGGCAATGTCGCGCAGATCGACAGTGTCGCGCGCGAAGCGGGCATCACGATCGACGTGCTGGTCGAAGTCAATGTCGGGGCCAACCGCTGCGGCGTGGATCCCGGCGAGCCGGCGCTGAAGATCGCGCAGGCCATTGCTGCCTGCAAGCACCTGCGTTACGCCGGCCTGCAGGCCTACCAGGGCGGCGCGCAGCATCTGCGTGAAACGGGTGAGCGCCGTGCGGCGATCGACGCCGCCGTGGCCGCGGTCGAGCGCACGCTGGCCCTGATCGACAAGGCGGGCCTGCCGCGCGGCAAGGTCACCGGCGCTGGCACCGGCACCTATCTGTTCGAGGCGGCGAGCCGTGTCTATGACGAACTGCAGGTCGGTTCGTATATTTTCATGGACGCCGATTACGCCAAAAACGACTGGACCGAAAGCGGCATCCCGCGTTTCGAGCACAGCCTGTTCGTGTGGACGACGGTGATGAGCCGCACGCGCCCTGACGTGGCGATTGTCGATGCCGGACTGAAAGCGTCGAGCGTCGATTCCGGCATGCCGCGGGTTGCCGATTTTCCCCAGGCCGAATTCCTCAAGGCCTCCGACGAGCACGGCGTGATCAAAATGAACGGCGCACCGGGTTTTGCGCTGGGTGACAAGATCAGACTGATTCCCGGCCACTGCGATCCGACGGTGAACCTTTACGACCACTATGTCTGCGTGCGCGGCGGCAAGGTCGAGGCGCTGTGGCCGATATCCGCGCGTGGGGCGGTTTGGTAAAGACCTAAAACCTTTTAGCCACAGAGGGCACAGAGAGCACAGAGGACTTCAAAACCAAAGCTCCCGGGGTTTGCCTTGGCTTTCTCTGTGTCCTCTGTGCCCTCTGTGGCTGCTTTTGAAGTTGGGGTTTTCATGAACAGCATCAAAAAAATCGGCTTCATCGGTGTCGGCAACATGGGCAATCCGATGGCGGCGAATCTGCTGAAGGGCGGGTTTGACGTCGCGGTGTTCGATGCACGGGCGGAAACTGCGGCAGCCTTCGTCGCGCAGCATGGCGGCAGGGCGGCGGCCTCACTGGCGGAGGTGGCGGGCAGTGCGGATGCCGTGATCACCATGCTCCCCAACGACAAGGTGGTGCGTGCCGTGATGCTGGACGCCGGCGGCGCGGCGGCTGCCATGCGCAAGGGCGCGGTGCTGATCGACATGGGCACCTGCGATCCGACCGGTACGCAGCAGACCGCGGCGGCGCTGGCGGAATCCGGCATCGACATGGTCGACGCGCCGGTGATGGGCGGTGTGGTGTTCGCGAAAGATGCGACGCTGGACATCATGGCCGGCGGCAGTGCGGAACTGATCGAACGCTGTACGCCGGTGCTGAAGGCCATGGGCCGCGGCATCACCCGCTGCGGCGCGACCGGTTCCGCGCATGCGATGAAGGCGCTGGCCAATTACGTCAATGCCTGCGCGCTGATCAATGCCATCGAGGCGCTGACCATCGGCAAAAAATTCGGCCTCGATGCGAAAATGATGGCGGAGGCGCTGGTGCCGATGTGCGCCGGACGCAACCATCCGATCGAGAAAAAAGTCATCCCGCAGATCCTGACGCGCAAATACGGCACCGGCATGGCGCTGGGGTTCATCGCCAAGGACGTCAACATCGCCGTGGACATGGCGCATGCCATGAATGCCGCAGTGCCGCTGGGTGAAAAAGTGTCTGAGCTGTGGAACGAGGCGGCGGCGAAAATCGGCGCGGGCGTGGACCAGACCGAAATCGTGCGTTACTGGGAGCAGGCGACGGGCGTCAAACTCTGACGACGGCGCAGCATCAGCAGCACGCAGGCCACGGCCAGCGCGGCCAGCAGATGTTTGGCCGAATGGCCGCTGATCATGCGGCCTGTTGCGGTATAGATTTCGTGGTCCAGCAGTTCGGCGGCCTTGGCCAGCGCATAGAGCCCGACTCCGTACAGCAAATACTGCCGCCGGTCGTAACGCCCGGGAAACGCCGCGATGACATAGGGGATCGCCAGCAGCGGCGCCGCCTGCACCCAGACGTAGACCCGCAGGTCGCCGCTGTACTGCCACCAGAACACACTGAAGATGCCGACCGCCAGCGCTGCGGCGAGCAGGCGCATTTCCAGCCGGGTGCCGAGATGTTCGCTGAGCAGCGCGCTGAACAGCCCCATGAAGGCCACGGTCATCGGCAGCCGATCCCACAGCAGCGTGTCGTCACCGGGATTACCGTGGTAGTACGCCGAACCGGCGAACACCAGGGCCACGCCGGTGAAAAAAACCAGCCATGACTTCCAGGCACCCGACCGGTTACGCCGGCACCACGCCGTGCCGGCAAGCCCTGTCAGCAGGAACAGCATGTTGGAGGCGACATTGCCGAAGTTGGTGATGCCGAGGCAGGTCCTGGCATCGGCAAACACGTGGTAACCGCGATCCTGAGGTATGGGCTGGCCGTGGCCGAACATCAGCCATGCGAGCGGGCCAAGCACCAGCAGCACCAGTGCGGCGATGCGTCCGGGATGCGGCGATGTCGGGGTCTGCATCCGCTGATCGTATACCAGTTGTCATCGGTGATTGACGGGTGGTCGTGATTAGCGATTAAACTCGGGCTTTCGACCTGAGGAGGAAAAAATGGCGGCGCAAAAAACAAAAGTGGTGCTCGGCACGGCAACGCCCGGCGGCGGTTTCCCGGCCTACGGCTGGCCTTATGCGGAAGCGCTGAATGCCGCCGATCCATCGCTCGATATTGAACCGATCAACACCAAGGGCAGCGGCGAAAACGTCGGGCGCATCGAAAACGGCGAACTCGACATCGCGCTGGCCACCGGTGAAGTGACTTACGAAGCGGTCAATGGCATCGGCCGCGCACCCTGCAAGAACATCCGCATCATCAACGCCACGTATTCGCAGGCGGGCATGTTCATGGTGCGCGCCGACAGTCCGTACAACACCATCAGCGACCTCGTTGGCAAAACCGTGGTCTGGGGCGCGTCGAGCTCGGGTTTCGTGGTGCTGGCGCGTTATGTCTTCGACGGCCTCGGTCTCGACATCAAGAAGGACTTTGACGCGCGGCTGCTGGAAAAGGCCGGTGACGGTCCGCCCCTGGTCAACGGCGGCGAGGCTGCGGCGATGTGGGGCGGCGGCGTGGGCTGGCCGCCATTCATGAAAATCGCCGGCAATCCCAAGGGCATGCGTTTCATCTCGCCCAGTGCCGAGGAAATCAAGCGCATCCAGGCCAAACATACTTTCCTGAAACAGACGACGATGCCGGCCGGGAGTTATCCGGGACAGACCGGTCCGGTCAATTCCGTCGGATCGTGGCCCTTCGTGCTGGCGCGGGCTTCACTGCCGGACGATGTGGCCTATCGCCTGGCGAAGGCTTTGCACACGGGGCATGCTGCGCTGGCCGCCAAACTCGACCAGGCGCAGGAATCGACGCTGGCCAACACGCTGGCTGCCGCGCCGACCCGGGACCTGATCCATCCCGGGGTGTTGCAGTACATGAAAGAAATAAAGTTGATTTAGATGCGCTGATCTAAAACGCGTAGAGCCGGGCGGGGTTGCTGACCAGCACCCGCTCGCGCTGCGCGGTGTCCGGCACCCACTGCAGCAGCAGGTCGGTGAGTTCACCGTCGTTCGGTGTCGCGCCCTTGTGCATCACATGCGGCCAGTCGGTGCCCCAGATCACCTGTGCGGCGTTGGCTTTGAGCAGCGCATGGGCAAACGGCACGGTGTCGGCGTGCGGCAGCGGCGAAGCGGAAATGCGGTACGGGCCGGTGAGTTTGACCCAGGCCCTGCCGGCCTGCATCAGCCGCAGCAGCGCCAGGAAGCCCGGCGCCTCGAGTCCCAGCGCTGTTTTCATGTAACCGAGGTGGCCGAGCACGATGGGCACCGGAAAATCGGCAAAGGTTTTGTCCATGTCCGGGAATTCATCGGCATGCATCAGGAATTCCACGTGCCAGCCCATGGGCGCGATGCGCGCCGCCAGTTTGCGCAGCATGTCCATCGGCAGCGAGCCGGCCTTGCGGTCCTTCACATCGACGATGTTGACGCGCACGCCGCGCACGCCAGCGGCGTTCATGCTTTTTAATTCTGCATCGCTGATCGAAGGATCCACCACCGCCACGCCGCGCAGCCGCTGCGGGTCGGCTTTCATCGCGTCGAGCATCGCGGCGTTGTCGGTGCCGTAGACGCTGGGCTGCACCAGCACCGCGCGTGTCACGCCCAGCGTATCGAGCATGTGGCGGTAGGCATCAGGCAGGCAGTCGGGCGGCGTGTAGACGCGTGCCGGCGAATAGTCGTAGCGTGTGGTGGGACCCAGCACATGGGCATGCGTATCGCAGGCCAGCGCCGGCATTTTGAATTGCGGCGGGCGTGGATTGAAATCCGGGCCGGCGCACAAGGGAGCGGCTGCAGTGGCTGTGTTTACCGACATGGGCGGATTCTATATAAGTATTTGATTTTATTGATATTTATCGACCGGCCTTGAGTCCCGGCATCTGGAAATCGATAGCCTTCAGTTCGGCGGCGAGTGAGGCGCGCTGATCCTTGTTGAGTTCCACCAGCGGCGGCCGCACGGTGGCCCACTGGTCATCGCCGCTGTACTGCGCGACGCCGGCCTTGAGCGCGGAGATCATCACGTACTTGCTGTTGCCGAAGGTGCCGCGCACGACATCCAGTGCTTTCTGCCGCGCGTCGGCATCGGCGTTCTGCCATTCACGGTAGAGCTTGTCGATCGCGGCGGGATTGACGTTGGCCGTGGCCGAAATGCAGCCGGCACCGCCGTTGCGCATGTTGGCGAGCAGGAAGGATTCACTGCCGGCAAAGACGTCAAAGCCGCTCTTGGCAAAGGCATCGAGGAAGGTCTTGGTGTTGTTCCAGTCGCCCGAGCTGTCCTTCATGCCGGCGATGGCGGTCGGGTATTTTTTCAGCAGGCGCTCGACCAGCTTCGGCGTGATGCCGACCACCGCGACCGGCGGGATGTGGTAGAGGTAGATGCGCAGCCGGTCATCGCCGACGCGTTCGATGATTTCGGAATAGTTGCGGTAGAGGCCTTCGTCGCTGACGCCCTTGTAATAGAACGGCGGCAGCATCAGCACGCCGGCGCAGCCGGCCTTGACGGCGTGTTCGGTGAGTCGCACCGAATCGGTCAGCGCGCAGCAGCCGGTGCCGGGCATCAGGCGCTGCGGGTCGACGCCCGCCGTGAGCAGAGCATCAAGCAGCGCAATGCGTTCGTTGAAGGACAGCGAATTGGCTTCGCTGTTGGTGCCGAAGGCGGCGAGGCCGGAGCCCTGCGAGATCAGCCATTTGCAGTGCGCGATGAAGCGCGGGGCATCGGGGTTGAGATCCTTGTCGAAGGGGGTGACCACGGGGGCGAGCACGCCCTTGATGCGTTGCGTCTTGCTCATCGATGATTTCCTCACTGGAGAATGGTTCCGGTGCCCTGGGGCCCGGGGGATGCAGCGTCGGGCCATAGGATAGCATCGCCTCCGCCGTCACCCAAATCAGACGCTCACAGTCTGTTTCCCGCGGCCGTTTGCATTGTCAGGGCCGGAGGCTGTTGTTAAGCTTGCGGGCCGCAGTGTTGCCGCAACACCATAAAACGAGGAGGAAACATGACATCACGATCAATTTTTGCCGCCCTGGCCCTTGCGCTGCTGCCGGTGACCGCATTGCAGGCGGCGGACTATCCGAACAAGACCGTGCGCATGGTCATCGCGTTTTCGCCGGGCGGTCCCAGCGACATCCTGTCACGGCTGATCGGCAGCAAACTCTCGGAGCGCATGGGCCAGACCTTCGTGTTCGACAACCGTCCCGGCGCGGGCGGCAACGTGGCCGGTGAAATCGTCGCCACCAGTCCGGCCGACGGCTACACGCTGATGATCGCCAACAACAGCGTGCTGGCGGCGAATGCGTCGCTGTACAAAAAAATGACCTTCAATCCGTCCAAGGATCTGGTGCCGGTGGTGTGGGTGGCCTCGCAGCCGAACATCCTGGTGGTGCATCCCTCGGTGCCGGCGAAATCGGTGAAGGAACTGATCGCCTACCTGAAATCGCAGCCGGGCAAACTCAATTACGCGTCTTCGGGCAGCGGCGCCGCCGCCCATCTCGCGGGTGAGCTGTTCAAGAGCATGACCAGGACCGACATGGTGCACATCCCCTTCAAGGGCGCCGCGCCGGCGATCACCGACGTGCTGGCCGGCCGCAGCCAGATGATTTTTGCGACGGCGCTGTCGGTCAAGGCGCACCTGGATGCGAACAAGCTGCGCCCGCTGGGCGTGACCACACTGAAGCGCATGGAAACCATGCCGAACATTCCGACCATCGCCGAATCCGGCGTGCCGGGCTTCGAAGCTTCGACCTGGCACGGGCTGGTGGCCGTGGCCGGCACGCCGCGGCCGGTGCTGGTCAAGCTCAACACCGAGGTCAACGCGGTGCTGCAGGATCCGCAGGTCAGCAAGTTCCTCGAGAGCCAGGGTGCGATCATCGAGGGCGGCAGTGCGGAAAAATTCGCGACTTACATCAAGTCGGAAATTCCGAAATGGGCGAAAGTCATCAAGGAGTCCGGCGCACGCGCCGATTGATTGCGGGTTGGCGGGAACCAACCAGGAAAATACAGGGGAAATGAGGAATGGCTGAAATCAGGGTGCTGGGCGCAGGACCGGTCAAGCGCGGCATCACGCAGCTGGCGGCTGAGTTCGAAAAAAGCAGCGGTCACCGTGTCGCCGTGGAATTCATCGGCGCGCCCACGGTGCGCGAGCGTGTGCTGGCCGGCGAAGCGGTGGACCTTGCGGTCACGCCGCAATCAGCGATGGAAGAGTTTGTCGCCCAGGGCAGGGTCAATGCGGCCACCCGGGTCACCCTCGGCCGTTCGCGCATGGGGCTGGCCATGCGCAAGGGCGCTGCCGCCCCCGATCTGGCGACGGTGGAGTCCTTCAAGCGCGCGATTGCCGCGGCCGATGCGGTGGTGGTCAATGTCGCGTCCAGCGGCAACTACGTCGTGAAACTGCTGGAGAAACTCGGCTTCGCGGCGGACAAGGCGGTCAAGCAGCCCGATACCGTGAAAGTCATGGACCATGTGGCGGCATCGGCGCAGAACCTGCTCGGCGCCGGCCAGTTGCCGGAAATCCGCGAACTGGTGGACAAGGGCGTCGCGATCGCGCTCGCCGGACCGCTGCCGGATGAACTGCAGAGCATCACGGCGTATGACGCAGCCGTGACCCAGGCGGCCATCAATGCCGTGGCGGCCGCGGAATTTGCAAAATTCCTCGCGACCCCGGGCGCGCGTGCCGCGATGGCCGCGACCGGCATCGACTGATGCCTTCCGCCAAAAGCCTGCTTTGATGAGCACCCTGAAAATTCTCAGCGCCGGCGCCGTCAAGCGCGGCGTGGCCCGTGTCGTCGCCGCATTTGAAAAAGACACCGGGCACAAGGTTGAAATCGAATTCACGCCGGTGCCCGAGGTGCGCAGGCGCGTCGCCGCCGGTGAAACCGCCGACGTGGTGGTGGCGACTCCGGCGGCGCTGGATGATTTTGCCGCGCAGAAAAAAATCGCCGCAGACAGCCGCGGTTTTCTCGGCCGTTCGCGCATGGGCGTGGTGATCCATGCCGATGCGCCGGTGCCGGCGGTTGCCGACACGGAAGCTTTCAAAAAACTGCTGCTGGCTGCGAGCCATGTCGTGCGCAACGAGGCCTCCAGCGGCATTTATACCGAAAAGCTGCTGGCGAAACTGGGTCTGGCCGATGTGCTCGGCGACAAACTGGTCGTCGTCAAAACCGGCTCCGGCATCATGCAGTACGTTGCGGATCATCCGGCGCAGGCCGTCGGCCTCGCGCAGATTTCCGAGCTGATGGTGATGATGGACAAGGGCTGCAGGGTCAAGCTCGCGGCGCCGCTGCCCGACGAAATCCAGAACATGACGAGTTACGATGCGGCCGCGATGACCGGCGCGCCTGCGGCAGCCGTGGAACTGGCTCAACGTCTGGCGTCCGCCGAAGCAAAAACGATTTTTGCCGAAACCGGCATTTCCTGAATCCCGTCTGCGGGGCATCCATGTACAGCGATGAAGATCTGGATGCCGCGGTCGCTGCCGGCGCGCTGAGCGCCGAAGCTGCTGCTGCGTTTCGCGCCCATGTCGGAAAACTGCGCGCCACGCCGGCGGTGGATGAAGAACATTTCCGCCTGGTCTCCAGTTTCAATGACATCTTTGTTGCGATTGCCGGCATGCTGGTGCTGGTGGCGGTGGGCTGGATCGCCGCCACCGTGACGCACCACCTGGTCGGGGTCGCAGTGGCGGCGACGGCCTGGGGGCTGGCCGAGTTTTTCACCCGCCAGCGGCGCATGGCCCTGCCGTCGATCCTGTTCCTGCTGGCGTTCGCCTGCGGGGTGTTTGCGGCGCTGATGCCGGAGGGTCGCATCCTGATGAAGAACCCGGAGCAATTCGGCATCCGGATTGCAGTGGCGGGCGCTCTGACAGCGGGTTGCACATGGCTGCACTGGCGGCGCTTTCGCGTGCCGATCACCGTGGCGGCGGGCGCCGCGGCGCTGATCGGCGTGGCGGTCGGCCTGCTGCTTTCGATCACGCCGGACCTGCTCAAATGGATGAACGGCATCCTGTTTGTTGCCGGCATCGCGGTATTTGTGTTTGCGATGGTCTGGGACGTCCAGGATCCGCTGCGCCAGACGCGCCGCTCCGATGTGGCTTTCTGGCTGCATCTGCTGGCGGCGCCGCTGATCGTGCATCCCGTATTCACGCTGTTCGGCCTGCTCGACAGGGACGTCGGAGTCAACGGCGCGGTGGTGGTGATGATTCTTTATGTGGTGATGGGCGTCATTGCGCTGATCATCGACCGCCGTGCCCTGATGGTTTCCGCGCTGGTCTATGTGCTGGCCGCGATCAGTTCCGTGCTGGAAAAATTCGGCGCGGTCGGGGTCAACGTCGCACTGACCGCCTTGCTGATCGGCTCGCTGCTGCTGATGCTGTCTGCGTTCTGGCACGGCAGCCGTGCCTTTGTGGTCCGCTGGCTGCCTGATGCCTGGCAGGGCAAACTGCCGCCATTGCGCTGAATTCTGGATAACCGGTTTTTTGACAGGAGAAATGCATGAACAGGACAACAATGCTGCTGGCAGGTCTGATGCTGGCGGGTGCTGTGCACGCGGCTGAAATCACCGTGATGAGCGGCGGTGCGGTTGAGCCGGGGCTCAAGGCGGCTGCGGCGGCCTTCGAGAAGGAATCCGGGCACAAGGTGAAGATCACCTTCAACACCACGCCGCAGATGCGCAAGCGTGTTGCCGCGGGTGACAGCTTCGATGTGGTGATTGCGCCGCCGGCGGCAGTCAAGGAATTCGCGGCTGCAGGCAAGGTCGAGGCCGGTGGTGTCGACATCGGCCGCGTCGGTTCCGGCGTGGCGGTGCGGCCGGGCGCGCCGGTGCCGGCGATTGCCACGGGGGAGGACATCAAAAAGGCCGTGCTCGAAGCCGAGTCCATCGTCTTCAACACGGCATCCACCGGCATCTATTTCGAGAACCTGCTGAAAAAGTGGGGCATTTATGAGCAGGTCAAGGACAAGGCCGCGCGTTATGCCACCGGGGCTGAAGTGATGAAACATGCACTGAAGGGCAAGGGGCGCGAAGTGGCTTTTGGTCCGATCACCGAAATCCTGCTGGAGAAGGAACACGGCCTGGTGTTTGTCGGACCGCTGCCGGCAGAAATCCAGAATTTCACTTCCTACACGGCGGTGCCGATGACTGCGGCTGCGCAAAAAGAAGCGGCGCAGGCGCTGGTCAAATTTTTGGGTGGTCCCGGCAAGCCCCTGTTTGTTGCCGCCGGCATTGAATAGGCGGGGCCGCACCCGTAAAAAATCGTTTATAATCAAATATTTATTGAATTTGTAACAGGGCGGTTACCGGCGCAACACACTGTTGCACAAGAATCGTTTACTGCGTTGGGCGGCGATGCGTTAATGGCCTCAGGCAACCAACAAAAGGAGGGATGCCATGAACGCGAACAAAACCATGATTGCTGTTTCAACGATTGCTGCTGCAGTGACCGCGCTGGGCGTTGCGACGCCCGCTGCCGCCCGCGACTACCACGAGCGTGATTTCCGCCGGGGTGAACGCGTGGTCGTCACCCGTCATGCGCCGCC
>CAZSIR010000037.1:10909-12352 GCA_964606765.1 uncultured Bordetella sp.
GTCAGGCAGCCGGTGATCGTGCAGCGTCCGGTCGTGGTCGAGCGCGTGGTCGTGCACCGTCCCGCCCCGGTGTATTACCCCGAGCCGGCGCGTGTGGTGTATGCGCCGCAGCCGGCACCGGTGTATGTCGATCGTGAACCCAATGCAGCGGGCGCCATCGCCGGCGCGGTGATCGGCGGTGTGATCGGCAACCAGGTGGGTCACGGCGATGCCCGCGGCGTCACCACGGCCATCGGCGCGATCTTCGGTGGACTGATCGGCAGCAATTTCTGATCAGCTGGTCGCAGTAAAAAACAAAGGCAGCCCGGGCTGCCTTTGTTTTTGTACTGAGCAGAATGGCGGCGCAGTCTATTGGACGGGTTCCAGTCCGCTGTCGGTGATGGCCTTTGCCGCGGCCGGTGATGCCAGGAAGGCAATCACCTTGAGCGCGCCCGCCCGGTCCGGCGAGTTCGCGCCGATGCCCGCCATGAAGCTGGAGACCTTCTGCAACTCGGGTGGCAGCGGCGTGATGTGCGCGATGCCCTGCACCGGCAGCAGCTCGCTGATCTGCTGGAAACCGAAATCGAGCTCACCCCGCGCAATCACCGCGCCGACGCGTTCCCCGCCGCTGACCAGCCGGCTTTTTGGCAGCACCTGATCCGCAATGCCGAGTTGCTGCGCCAGCACGGTGGTGTAGTACTTGCCGCTTTCACTGGCGGAGTAACCGATGCCCTTCGCGGCCAGCAGGGCCTTGCGCAGGTCATCGGTGGTCCGGATGTTCGGATCCGGCGTGCCGGCACGCACCGCGAATCCGATCATCGAGCGCGCGATGATGCGGTGTCCTTCCGCCAGCACCTGGCCATCGGCGATGAACTGCTTCAGCGCATTTTCGGCGACGATGACGAGGTCGGCGACTTCACCGCGTTTCAGGCGGCTGGGGATGGAGGTGTCGCCGGTGCCGATGGAGGTGGTGACGGTGATGACGCTCTTGCCGGTGAGCTGTTCCAGTTGCGGCAGCAGCGCCTTGTAGGCGGCGGTGAAGGCGCCGGAGGTCATCACGCGGAATTCCGTGCTCATTGCGTTCGGTCTTTCGGGGTTCGTGGATTGTTGAGGGAAGAATTCAGATCAGTTCGCCTGCAGGCCGATGGATTTGGCGACCTTGGCCCAACGGTTCATTTCATCCGCATACATTCTGGCGAATTCCTCCGGCGTGCTGCCGACGGGATCGAGGCCCTGGCCGACCAGCAGCTTGCTCGCAGCCGGTTCCTTGACCGCCTTCGCCACTTCCTGCTGGATGCGCTGGGCCAGGGCTTTGGGTGCGCTGCCCGGCATGAACAGCCCGTACCAGTTGTCAAAACCGAAGCCGGGCACGCCGGATTCGGCCACCGTCGGATACTCGGGCAGCGCCGGTGTGCGGTCGGGACCGACCACGGCCAGTACGCGCAGCCTGCCGTTGGAAAAGAA
>CAZSIR010000037.1:12452-21663 GCA_964606765.1 uncultured Bordetella sp.
GGATGCACCACCATCACGCCGGGTGATACCACCGCCAGGCTCACCGGCAGCAGATCCTTGCGCGGGTCGTAACCGAGTTTCATGATGCTCGGCGTGATCGAAATTCCCGAGGAGGTCATCAGCAGCGTGTAGCCGTCGGGCGCGGCCTTCGCCACAAGTTCGGCTGCGATGGAGCCGCCGGCGCCGGGCCGGTTGTCGGCGACCACCTGCTGTCCCCAAGCCTCGCTCATTTTCTGCGCGAGAAAACGCCCGGTGGTGTCGACGCCGCCGCCCGGCGCCAGTGCAATGACCATGCGCACCGGTTTGCTCGGGTAGGCGGTGGATTGCGCGCAGGCCAGGCCTGCGGTGAATGCGCATCCGAGGAACAGTGCAAGCTTGCCGGTTTTTCTGGTTATTTTCATGAATTGATTCATGGTCTCCTCCATTGGCAATTGACGTCGGAAAAACAAAAAGGGGTTCAGCGTCGGGCAAACTCCAGTATGTCGAAACCGCAGTAACGGTCCACCAGGTAAATCAGTCCACGGTCATCCACATCCGTGTCATTGGTCTGCGGGCAGGGTTTGCCGCCACAGGGTTCCGGGATGTACCAGCCCACTTCCTGCGGCGCCGAGGGATCAGCCACGTCGACGATGCGCAGGCCGCCGGCGAACCAGGCGCAATACAGCAGCGTATCGCCGCCTTTCCAGTTTTCCTGGAACTGGTGCGCGCCGAAACGGCCGGGGGTGGTGCGGCTCCAGGGGCTGTCGAGTTCGCTGACTTCAAACAATGAAACTGGTTTGATGTTGGCGAGATCGGTGACGTCGAGCACCCACAGGCAGCCGTGCGGCCGGCCGCGGCGGCGCGCCATTTCCTCGGCGTCGTGCGCATGGTCTTCCTCGTCAATGGCGACGGCGATGCGTTTGCCGTCGAGTTTTTTCAGCACCGGCATGAAGGTGTGCGAAGGTTCCGGATAGGGCGGATGGTAGTTGTAGGCGCCGGTGGTTTTCGGATTGCGGATGTCGGTGACGTCGATGACGCGCACGCCGCCGTGCCAGCAGCCGGCCCACAGTTCATTGCCGAAACGCAGCGTGTGGTGCAGGCGGTGCTGGCGGCCGGACCAGGTCGGTTTTTCGCCGCCGGCGATGTGCTGGCCCGGCATCCACCATTTCGACACTTCCTCCGGTTTCGCCGGATTGCGGATGTCGTAGGTGACGAGGATGTTGCCAATGTAGCCCGGCATCTCGGTGGAGATGTAGGCGTAATCCTGGTCCATGTCGAAGCGGTGCACGCCGCGGCCATGGGTTTTTTCGAAATGGATCAGTTTCGGTTTGGCCTTGTCCGACACGTCATACAGGCTGAAACCGCCGCGTTCGTACGGGTTGCGCTCCGCTTCTTCCACCGCCGGTATGTCGGCGACGGCGACGCCGAGTTTTGCCGCGAGTTCGGCATGGTTGGCGTCGCGTCCGAGTTCGGCCTTCAGGCGCGCACGCAGCTTGGGCAGTTCGTCCGCCTTGCGGCCGATCGCGGTCATGTTGCGTTCGCTGTTAATGATCATCAGATCGCCGATGACACGCGCCTTGTGGCTGTGCGAATCCTTGTCCTCGATGAAAATCTGCGACAGGATTTTCGGGTTTTTCGGATCGGCAACGTCGAGGATGGTGGTGCCGAGCTGCTGCTTGTTGGGGATGTGGCCGACATAGCAGTGCGTGCCTTCGACATACACCTGGCCGGCGCCGGGCAGGTCGAGGTGTGACAGGCGCTTGACGTTGTGGGCGAGGGTGGCGGGGTTATGGGTGATCGTGTCCATGCTGGGGCTGTCCAAAATGTGGTGGTCTTCTGTGGGGAGGCGGAAAGTCTACCGCATGGTCCCGGCAATGGCTCGGTTAGAATAGAAAACAAGGCAGAATTTTCGATCCTGTCCAGTCCGCAACGGACGGATAAAACCCTCAGGAGGAGTTCCAGATGGCGCGTACCAGAAAGCGTCCGGAAGAGTTGCGCAGTCACCGCTGGTTCGGCACCCGCGGCCTGCGCTCGTTCACCCATCGTTCACGCGCCCTGCAGATGGGTTACACCATCGACGATTTCGCCGGCAAGCCGGTGATCGCGATCATCAACACCTGGAGCGACATCAATCCCTGCCATGCGCATTTCCGCACCCGCGCCGAGGAAGTGAAGCGCGGCGTGTGGCAGGCCGGCGGGTTTCCGCTGGAGATGCCCGCGATCGCGCTGGCCGAGCCCTTCCAGAAACCGTCGACCATGCTTTATCGCAACATGCTGGCGATGGAAACCGAGGAGCTGCTGCGCGGCTATCCGGTGGACGGCGCGGTGCTGATGGGCGGTTGCGACAAAACCACGCCGGCGCTGGTCATGGGCGCGACCTCGATGGGCCTGCCCTTCCTCTATGTGCCTGCAGGTCCGATGCTGCGCGGCAACTGGCACGGGGAACCACTGGGTTCAGGCAGTGATTCGTGGAAATACTGGGCCGAGCTGCGTGCCGGCAACATCACCGAAAACGAATGGGATGAGGTGGAGGCCGGCATCGCGCGTTCGTATGGCCACTGCATGACCATGGGTACGGCTTCGACGATGACTTCGGTGGCCGAGACGCTGGGCCTGACGCTTCCCGGCGCGGCGTCGATCCCGGCGCCGGACGCCAATCATCCGCGCATGGCCACCGCCAGCGGCCGGCGCATTGTCGAGATGGTGTGGGAGGATTTGAAACCTTCCGAAATTCTCACGCCGAAGTCTTTCGACAACGCGATCACCGTGGTGCATGCGCTGTCGGGCTCGACCAATGCGCTGATCCACCTGGTGGCGATGGCAGGGCGTGCCGGCGTTGATCTGAAACTCGACCGTTTCGACGAACTGGCGCGCAGGACGCCGGTGCTCGCCAACATCCGCCCCGCGGGACAGAAATACCTGATGGAGGATTTTTATTACGCCGGCGGCCTGCGCGCGATGATGTCGGAGCTCAAAGACCTGCTCAACCTCGGTTGCGTGACGGTGAACGGACGCACGCTGGGCGAGAACCTGGAAGGCGTGAAGATCTACAACGACGACGTGATCCGCAGGCGCGGCAATCCGCTGTCGGCGAGCGGCGGGCTTGCGGTGCTGCGCGGCAACCTTGCGCCCGACGGCGCGGTGATCAAGCCGACCGCGGCCGAGCCGCATCTGCTGAAGCACACCGGGCCGGCGGTGGTGTTCAAAAACTACGACGACCTGTACGCCCGCGTCGATGACGAAAACCTGAAGGTCGACGAGAACTCGGTGCTGGTCTTGCAGAACGCCGGACCGCAGGGCGGGCCGGGCATGCCGGAATGGGGCCAGCTGCCGATACCCAAGAAGTTGCTGCAAAAAGGCGTGCGCGACATGGTGCGCATTTCCGATGCCCGCATGAGCGGCACCTCGTACGGCGCCTGCGTATTGCACGTGGCGCCGGAGGCGTACGTCGGCGGCCCGCTGGCGCTGGTGCGCGACGGCGACCTGATCGAGCTGGATGTCGAGGCGCGCAAACTGGAGCTGAAGGTGAGTGACGCGGAGCTGGCGAAACGGAAGAGCGAATGGAAGCAGCCGCCGCCGCATTACACCCGCGGCTACGGCGCGATCTACACCCAGCACATCACCCAGGCCGACAAGGGTTGCGATCTGGATGTATTGCATCATGGGGATCCGACGCCGGATCCGGAAGTGGTTCACTAAAAGCAGTGAAGAAGTGAAAGGGTGAAGGAGTGAAGGTGCGGAGGTGTTCGGTTTCGGTCACACTTTCACTGCCAAGGACGTCGTACCCCATTCACCCCTTCACTCATTCACCCCTTCACATCATTCAACGCAGGGAGCAAGAACATGGATTTACCCGTCAATCAGTTCAAAAAAGCCATCAAGGCCGGCAAACCGCAGATCGGCATCTGGTCGAGCCTGTGCAGTCCGATCGCGGCCGAAGTGCTGGCGGATGCCGGTTTCGACTGGGTGCTGCTCGATACCGAGCACTCGCCGAACGAACTGCCGGTCGTGCAGGGCCAGCTCGACGCGATGCTGGCCGGCAGCAGCGAAGCCATCGTGCGTCCGGCATGGAACGACACGGTGCTGATCAAGCGCTACCTCGATGTCGGCGCACGCACGCTGCTGATTCCCTATGTGCAGAACGTCGAGGAGGCGAAGCGCGCGGTGGCGGCGACGCGTTATCCGCCGCAGGGCGTGCGCGGCGTGTCGGGCTGCACACGTGCCAACCGTTACGGCCGGGTGAAGGATTATTTCAAGCGCGTGCATGATGAGATGTGTGTGCTGGTGCAGGTTGAGACGCTGACGGCGATGAAGCAGATCGAGCAGATCGCCGCGGTCGAGGGTGTCGACGGCGTGTTCATCGGCCCCAATGATCTCGCCGCCGACATGGGTTACCTCGGCAACTGGCAGCACCCGGAAGTGTGGAAGGTCATGGAAGATGCGGCGAAGCGCATCACCAAAGCCGGCAAGGCGCCAGGCATTCTTGTCGGTGAAGGTGATGGGCAGCGCTGTCTTGACATGGGGTATCGGTTTGTCGCCGTGGGTTCGGACCTGGTGATGCTGGCGCGTGGCACCGAGGCTCTGGCGGCGAAATTCAAAAAGTAAAAAATCAATAAAAACAATTACTTATTGCCACATCCGGACGTAACCGCCACTATTTCATCGTGATGCTCAAACCCGTAACGCTGCTGACAGCGCTGATTGTCAGTGCGGCGGTGGCGATTTATTTTGTGCCGCCGCCTGCCGGCGTCTCCGTCAATGTGATGCACGCCGGTGCGCTGCTGGTGCTGGTCATGGGCCTGTGGGCGATCGGTTCACTGCCGGAATATTTTGTTGCGCTGATATTTTTCACTTTGGCGATCCTGCTCGGGGTTGCCGCCCCCACGGTCATTTTTTCCGGTTTTACGTCGGGAACGCTGTGGCTGGTGCTCGGCGGGCTGGTGATTGCGGAAGCGGTGCGCTCGACCGGATTGGGTGAACGCATTGCACGCGTCGCGCTCGGCACGCAGACACTCAGTTACCGGAAACTCATCACGGCATCCGTGCTGGTGTCGCTGGCTCTGTCGTTTCTGATGCCGGCAACCGTCGCACGCATTCTGCTGCTGGTGCCGATTTTCGCCGCGGTGGCCGAACGCCACGGACTCCTGCGTGGCAGCACCGGCTACACCGGCGTGATGCTGGCAACCATACTCGCCACCTTCCAGTGCGGCACGGCGATCCTTCCCGCCAATGCGCCGAACCTGGTCCTGGCCGGTGCTGCCGAAACGCTGTACGGTGTGCGGCTGATCTATGCCGAATACCTGTGGGCGCAGTTTCCGGTGATGGGCCTGCTCAAGGGCTGGCTGATCATAGTCATGGTGTGCCGGCTGTGTCCCGCCGAGACGCAGACGGCAAGCACCGCGACAGCGCTACCGCCGATGAGCGCCGAAGAAAAAAGACTGGCGGTGATCGTGTTTGCGTCGCTGGCATTGTGGGCCACCGATTTCCTGCACGGCATCCGCCCCGGCTGGATTGCGCTGGCGGCGGCAGTGGTGGCGATGTTGCCGCGCGTCGGTGCGGTGCCGGTGGCCATGTTCCAGGAGCGAGTGCGCTTCGGCACTTTTTTCTACATCGGCGGCATCCTCGGCCTTGGCGCGGTGATGATCGAGACGGGCTTGAGTGTTGCCATCGGCAACGCGGTGCTGGGCCTGTTCCGCTTCGAGCCTGGTGCGGACGCCGCCAATTTTGCAATTCTCAGCCTGCTGTCGACCTTCGCCGGACTGATCACGACCAACCCGTCGCAGCCCGCGCTGCTGGCCCCCTTGGCAGGTCATTTTGCCGAGGCTACGGGTTGGCCGCTGAAAACGGCGCTGATGACTTCGGCCATCGGCTTTTCCACGGTGATCCTGCCGTATCAGGTGCCGCCGGTGGTGGTCGGCCTGCAGCTCGCGCAACTGTCGGTGCAGACGGCCATGCGCGTCACCGTGCCGCTGGCCGCGATCAGTATCGTGGCGCTGATTCCGCTGAACTATGTCTGGTGGCGGCTGATCGGATATTTTGGCAGCTGAGTGACAATTGAGTGGTAACTGGGTCCACAACCGGGTCGGAGCTTGAATGACATCGCAATTGTTTACGCCGCTGCAGATCGGCAATCGTACGCTGTCCAACCGCATCACCGTGGCGCCGATGTGCCAGTACAGCGCCATTGATGGTTCGATGACGGACTGGCATCTCATGCACCTCGGTTCGCTGGCGATTTCCGGTGCATCCATGCTGGTGATCGAGGCGACCGGTGTCACGCCGGCGGGGCGTATCACGCCGCACTGTGTGGGACTTTATTCCGACGCCAACGAGACCGCGATGAAGCGTGTCGTGGATTATGTGCGCAGCATTTCACCAGTCTGGCTCGGTGTGCAGATTGGCCACGCTGGGCGCAAGGCTTCTACGCATCGTCCGTGGCAGGGCCACGGTTTCCTCAAACCGGAGGAAGGTGCGTGGCCCACGCTGGCGCCGTCGGCCGTGCCGCTGGCTGCGGCCTGGCCCGCGCCGCAGGCGATGAGCAAGGCGGAGATGCAGCAACTGACCCAGGCGTTTGTGCTGGCGGCGAAACGCGCGGCGCGCATCGGTCTTGATTTCATTGAAATCCATTCGACGCATGGGTACCTGCTGTCGGAATTCCTGTCGCCGCTGGTCAACAAGCGGAGCGATGAATACGGCGGCAGCCTGGAAAACCGCATGCGCTATCCGCTGGAGGTGTTCCGTGCGGTGCGCATGGCGTTTCCCGCCGATCGTGCGGTGGGCGCAAAAATTTCCGGAACCGATTTCGCCGAAGGCGGCTTCACCGCTGACGAAGCCGTGATTTATGCGCGGGCACTGAAGGCCGAAGGTTGTGCTTATGTCACGGTCTCCGGTGGCGGTGTGGTGCTCGACGCCAAAATCCCCGTCGGCCCCGGTTACCAGCTGCCGTTTGCCGAACGCGTCAAAAAAGAATGCGGCATCACCACCGGTGCAGTGGGCCTGATCACCGATCCGCAGCAGGCAGAAGCGGTCATCGCCAATGGCCAGGCCGATTTCATTTCACTGGCCCGCGCGATGCTGTTTAACCCGCGCTGGCCGCAGCATGCCGCCGTCAGTCTTGGAGTTGAGTTGCCGTATGTCCCCCAATACGAGCGGGCGGCCCCCAAGTTCTGGCGGCCGGGGCTGACGCTGGGGAAAATCGTCCCGGAACAGGAATAACCGCGGCTGCAGGGCGCGCGACTTATAATGCGCCCCATGCAAGCCGTCGCCGCCAGCCCGAAAGACATCTTCAGTCACCGCAAGTACTGGGCGGCTCGCTTCGGTACGGCCCCGTTCCTGCCGATGTCGCGTGCAGAGATGGACAGACTGGGCTGGGATGAGTGCGACATCATCCTGGTCACCGGTGATGCCTATGTCGACCATCCCAGTTTCGGCATGGCGATCGTCGGCCGGCTGCTGGAGGCGCAGGGGTTCCGCGTCGGCATCATTGCCCAGCCGGACTGGCATTCGGTGGATGCCTTTCGCGCGCTCGGCCGGCCGAAACTCTTTTTCGGCGTCACCGCAGGCAACATGGATTCGATGGTCAACCGGTACACGGCTGACCGCCGCCTGCGCAGCGATGATGCCTACACGCCGAATGCAGAGCCGGCGAAACGTCCCGACCGTTCAGTCATCGTATACAGCCAGCGCGCGCGCGAAGCGTATTCCGATGTACCCATTGTCATCGGCGGCATCGAGGCCAGCTTGAGGCGCATCGCGCATTTCGATTACTGGTCGGAAAAGGTGCGGCGTTCGGTGCTGATCGACGCCAAGGCAGACATCCTTGTTTACGGCAATGCCGAACGTGCCATTGTCGATATCGCGCACCGATTGGCTGCTCGTGCGACCATCGACAGCATTACCGACATTCGTGGCACCGCCTATGTGCGCGCAGCGACGCCGGCGGACTGGATTGAAATCGATTCGACACACATCGACATGCCGGGCCCGCTGAACCCTCCGGTGGATCCGTATGCGATGGAAGCCGACATGGCGAAAAATGCGCCGGCCGCCGGCGGTGCGCAGGTGGTTCGTTTCATTCGCGAAGTGAAAAACGTTGATCGCGCGCGCAGCGTGATCCGCATGCCGGCATACGAAACAGTGGCAGAAGACCCGGTGCTGTATGCGCATGCTTCGCGCATCCTGCATGTGGAATCGAATCCCGGCAATGCGCGCGCGCTGGTGCAGCGTCACGGCGATCGTGAAGTGTGGATCAATCCGCCGCCGATTCCGCTGACCATGAAGGAAATGGACGCGCTGTACGAACTGCCTTACGCGCGGGTGCAGCATCCGTCGTATGGCAAGGCAAAAATTCCCGCCTACGAGATGATCCGCTTTTCAGTGACCATCCAGCGCGGCTGCTTTGGCGGCTGTACCTTCTGTTCGATTACCGAGCATGAAGGCCGCATCATCCAGAACCGTTCGGAGGATTCGATCATCCGCGAAGTCGAGCATATCCGTGATACTTCCCCGGGCTTCACCGGCGTGATTTCGGATCTCGGCGGGCCGACGGCGAACATGTACCGGCTGGCGTGCAAGAGCAAGGCCATCGAATCTGCGTGCCGGAGGCCGTCCTGCGTCTATCCGGGCGTATGCCCGAACCTGAATACCGACCACACGCCGCTGATCGGACTGTATCGTCGTGCCCGCGCACTGCCGGGCATCAAGAAAATCCTCATCGGCTCCGGCGTGCGTTACGACCTCGCGGTCGAATCGCCGGAATATGTGAAAGAGCTGGCACAGCACCATGTCGGCGGTTATCTGAAAATCGCGCCGGAGGCGATCGGCGAAGGGCCGCTGTCAAAAATGATGAAGCCCGGCGTCGGCAGCTATTACAAGTTTAAGGAACTGTTCGACAAGTACTCACGGGAAGCGGGCAAGGAACAATATCTGATTCCGTATTTCATTGCCGCGCATCCCGGCACCACCGACCAGGACATGCTGGAACTGGCGTTGTGGCTGAAGCAGAACGGTTTTCGCGCCGACCAGGTGCAGGCATTCCTGCCTTCTCCGATGGCGACTGCGACGGCGATGTACCACTCGGGCAAAAATCCGTTGCGCAAGGTCACCCGCGACAGCGAGGACGTGATCATTCCCAAGGGTTTGCGCGTGCGCCGGCTGCACAAGGCCTTCCTGCGTTACCACGATGCCGAGAACTGGCCGCTGCTGCGTGACGCCTTGCGGCGCATGGGCCGGC
>CAZSIR010000038.1:0-21509 GCA_964606765.1 uncultured Bordetella sp.
GGCAGTGGCGAGCCCCAGGGTTATTCGGTTGCGCTCTGCCGTGAGATCGCCAGTGGAATTGTGTCCCAGCTGAAGCTGGCCAAACTGGAAATGCGCTGGGTTCCGTTGACTCTGCAGAACCGGCTCGAAGCCGTGCGCACCGGGCGTGTCGACATCGAATGCAGCACAACGACCTGGACCCTGTCGCGACAGGCGGAAGTCGATTTCAGCCTGGTGACCTTTGTGGATGGCGGCAGCATCATGACGCCGGTTGATGCGGAAACCGGACGCCTGGCCGATTTCAACGGCAAGCGCATCGGCGTGATTTCGGGCACCACCACGGAAAAAGTGCTGAACCGGGCGGTGACCCAGCGCGGCATCAAGGCCGAGATCGTCACGCTGAAAACCCGTGATGAAGGATTGCAGTTGCTGGACCAGAAAAAAATCGACGGCTTTGCCTCCGACCGGATCGTGCTGGTCGGCCTGGTGCTGGGCGGAAAATCGAAGGGGCTGTTCAAGCTTCTGGACGAGGATTTTTCGGTTGAACCCTACGCGTTCGCATTGCCGCGCGGCGATCCCGATTTCCGGCTGGCGGTGAATCGCGTTCTGGCCGGGCTCTATCGCAGCGGCGCCATTGAAAGAATCTACGCCGACTGGCTCGGCCGACTGGGTCCGCCCAGCCTGCTGTTGTCCGCCGCGTATTTCATGCAGGGTCTCGCCGAATAACATGGCCGATACCAAGCAACTGCCCGCGTTGCGGGAACGGCAGGGGCGCCGTCGCGGATTTTTTGTCGCCGCGGCGCTGCTGCTGTGCTGCGGCCAGGCCTTCGCGCAGTACATCAAGATTCCGGATTTTCGCAATTCGCCGCCGCCGTCGGCCGCCGCACCGCGCGCGGGCGAGGTCTGTGACAACTGCGGCGTCATCCGCTCCATCCGCGAAATTGAAGGTCGGCGCGCCGGCGCGCTGCCCAATTCGCTGCAGCCGGATCCGGCCGACCGCGGCGCCGGCGGTTCGACGGTTCGTGTCGGCGCGGTGATCGCGCTGCCGATGAGCGAAAGCGGGGGCGGCTCCTATGTTGGCGGTGTCGGCACCCCGGAAATGCGTGCGCGCTTTGCTGATTCCAGCTACGACATCACGATCCGGCTCGACAGCGGCGCCACCACGGTGGTCAGCCGCCGCGACGGCGGGCGTTTTCAGGTGGGAGACCGTGTCCGGGTGCGCGGCATCGACCTGGAGCTGGTCGCCCCCTGAGCCTGTCCGGCGGATGCATGGCCATCGGCCGCCTGCGGGGCCATCGACAGGCATGTTTATTGCTGCTCTGAGGGTTCCAGTCAATCGGAGTCCGTGATGAAAAAAACCGCAGGCATTTTCATTGCCTTCTGCCTTGCTGCGGCCGGCGCCGCTGCACAGAACTATCCCCAGCGCATGGTGCGCATGATTGTTGCCTATCCCGCAGGCGGCAGCATAGACACTGTCGCGCGGCTGACCGCCCAGCGGTTTGCACCCGTGCTGGGCCAGCAGTTTCTGGTCGAGAACCGCTCCGGCGCCGCAGGCATCATCGGCACCGACAATGTGGTGAAGGCCGCGCCTGACGGCCATACGCTGCTGATGGGCAGCGCCGCCGCCATCGCATCGGCGCCCAGCATGTATGCCAGGCTGCCCTATGATCCCGACCGCGATCTGGCGCCGGTGGTGCTGGTGGCGAATCAGCCCAATGTGCTGCTGCTGCATCCTTCGGTGCCGGCGCGCAATGTGAAGGAGTTCATTGCACTGACCAAAGCCAATCCCGGCAAGTTCAACTACGGATCCTCCGGCATCGGCGCCACGCAGCACATGACTTCAGAACTGTTCGCCATGATGACCGGCACCAGGATCGTGCATGTGCCCTATCGCGGCGGCGCGCCGGCGATGACGGACCTGATGACCGGGCAGATTGATTTCATGTTCACGCCGGCGCCGAATTCGATCGCCCAGCTGCAGGCCGGCCGGGTGCGCGGCATTGCCGTCACCAGTCTTAAACGTTCCGGCATCCTCCCCGAATTGCCGACCATGGATGAATCCGGGCTCAAAGGTTTCGAGCTGCTGGGCTGGATCGGTTTGCTGGCCCCGGCGAA
Organism: uncultured Bordetella sp.; assembly: GCA_964606765.1. Classification (GTDB taxonomy): domain Bacteria; phylum Pseudomonadota; class Gammaproteobacteria; order Burkholderiales; family SG8-41. The sequence continues at coordinate 2,095 of CAZSIR010000038.1, forward strand.
TACGCCGCCCCAGATCATCAGCCGCTTGAACGGCGAAGTGAACAAAATGCTGGCCGGCGACCTGAAAGCGAGACTGGCCGAGCTTGGACTGGATACGGCGGGCGGCACGCCGGAACAGTTTGCCGCGTTCATCAAAAAAGACATCGCGAAATACGGGAAAATCGTCAAGGCGGCGAAGATACCGCTGCAGTAACCCATCAGGAGATCATTGCATGACCTTTGCCATTGCCGCGCGCTGCGCGGACACCGGGCGGCTGGGCGTCGCCATTTCCACCCGCTCCATCGCCGTCAGTTCACGCTGTCCGTTCATTGCGCCCGGTCTCGGCCTGGTGGTGACCATGCAGAGGACCGACCCCCGGCTGGGGCCGCTGGGACTCAATCTGCTGCGGCTGGGTTATTCGGCGCAGCGCACGCTGGATGAAATCGCCGCCAGCGATCCCGGCATTGAACACCGGCAGCTGTGCGTGATCGACCGTGATGGCAATGCTGCGGCCCGTACTGGCAGCAATCACCGGGTTTGGTCCGGCGCCTTTGTCGAGCGCGGCATGGTGGCCATGGGCAACAACCTGACCAGCGAAAAAACCGCGGCGGACATGCGCGATGCCTGGCATGCGGCCAAAGGACAGGCGCTGGAAGAGCGCCTGCTGACTGCGCTGGAGGCGGGCCGCGATGCCGGCGGCCAGAACGGCGGGCAGCATTCCGCCGGCCTGCATTCCTATGACCGCGAGATCTACGCCTATGTCGATCTGCGCGTGGACGAGCATGCGGAACCGGTGGCCGAGCTGCGCCGCATCTACAATGCGCAAAAGCCGCTGATTCCCTATTACTACGGCCGGCCGGGACAGCCTGACGAATACGGCCGTGAAGAGGAATGGCTGGCGCGGCAGGGCAAGACGGCTTGAGCCTGCAGGCAAGCTGAATAAAACCCGGGCAAAACCCGGCCGACGTTTACAAAGCCTTACACATTGTTACCGGAATGCGGTCGATTTGCGTGCTGACCGGACGTTAGTCTGCCAGTGGGAATTGCCCCACCACAGACCGAGGGAGTCCGCACATGAAGATCAGAACCGCCATTGCCGCCGCCATTGTTTTTGCCCTGCCCGCGCTGTCGCATGCGCAGACCAGGGATCCCGCTGCCACGCCCGGCATCGACAAGCGCCAGGAAGTCCAGCAACAACGCATTGACCAGGGCGTGCAGTCCGGCGCTCTGAATCCGCGCGAAACCGCGCGCCTTGAACGGCACCAGGCCGGCATCGACAAACTGGAGGACAAGGCGAAGGCCGACGGCACGGTCAGCAAAAAAGAACGCGCAACCCTGCACCATGCCCAGAACCATGAAAGCCATCGCATCCACCGGCAGAAGCACGACCGGCAACGGGCAAAATGAATCCCGGGCCCGACCTGTCATAACCGCCCCGGAGGGCGGTTATTTTTTTCGGCGCTGCCGTAGAATGATTCCAGGTTTACGGGAGTCGGCGCAATGCGGACGGCGATGAAATATTTTGCGGGACTGGGTGCCCGCAAACAGATCCTCTGGTGCTACCTGATCTGGTATCTGGTCACGGTGTTTTACCACTTTGATCCGTCGCCGATGCTGTGGATCAATTCCCTGGGCATCAGCCTCGTCATCGGCGTCGGGCTGGTGCTGAGCGTCGCCGCCCCGGCCGGACACAAAGCCGACCGCTGGCAGATGTTCAGGCTGTTCCTGATGCCGTTCTGCGTTTCCAGCTTTGCTGCGCTGATCAAGGGGCATGATTATGTGTTCGTGTTTCCCCTGTCACCACGGGAGTTGCTGACATCCATCGCGGCCTGCGCGGGTTTCGTGCTGCTGGTGGCAGTCCTGCGAAAGGCGGCAGGCAAAGCGGCAGCGCCCTAGACCGGGCGGCGCTCGGCTACAATGCCGGCGGCCCAGACCAGCGAGAAACGCAATGGATACCCTGAAACCCGGCATGACCCTCAGCGTCGAACGCGAGGTCACGGAAGCGATGACCACGCAGCGCGGCGAATACAAGGTGTTTTCGACACCGTCGATGGTGCAGTTCTGTGAAAGTTCGGCGGGGCAGCTGGTTGCGCCGCACCTGAAGCCGGGGCAGGGACAGGTCGGCATCGTCGTCACCATCCGCCACATGGGTCCCACGCCGATGGGCAAGAAGGTGCGCGCCGATGTCGAGCTGACCGGCGTGGACCGGCGCCGGCTGACCTTCAAGATCAGGGTGTTTGATGACGTCGAGCAGGTCGGTGAATGTGACCATGACCGCTTCATTGTCGATCTCGACAAGTACCAGGCCAAACTGAAGAAAAAAATCGAAGGTTGAAACAGCTGCCCATGAAACGACTGATTCCCGCGACTTTGCTGCTGGCGGCGCTGAACGCGCAGGCTGACTTCGTCAAATACCACGAGGACGACGAAATGGTGTCCTACCTGGATGCGGCTGGCATCACCCGTGCCGGGCGCGAAGTGCGGATGTGGACCATCGACGACTACAAGCAGCCCCAGACCGACATCCCGAACAAGCCCTACCGCTCAGTCAAATCACAGTGGACCTTCGATTGCGCAAAACGCGTCAGCGACGTGATGACCGCCCTCTATTACATGGAGGGCATGGCGCAGGGGGAATCCATTCACTCCGGCGCCGTCGCAGAGCGGCAGTGGGACAAGGTCACGCCGGGCACGGTCGGCGAGCTGACGTTCAAGGTGGCCTGCGCAAAGCCCGCCGCGGTGAAACCCGCGGTCAAGCCTGCAGAAAAGCCGCGGGCACCCTGAGTATTTTTATAAGTATTTGATTTAATTGAGTATTTCAGGATTTAATCCGGGGCCGCCAACGTCCTGATTCCACCAGCGCCAGAAATTCATCGGTGATGCGGTTGAAGTGTTCCGGCTCCTCCAGATTCACCACGTGGCCGGTGGCCGGCACCACGCTGAGTCGGGCAGCGGCGCAGCAGCGCTTGATGAATACTCCGGCGTCCAGCGCATGTTCATCCTCGTCGCCGGCCACCACATGCAGCGGCACTTTGGACAGGCGCAGTTTGCGCTCCAGGCTGTAAATCGACGGCCGCCGCGCCTGTATGCCGCGCAGCGTGTTGGCATGACCCAATCCGGAGTGCTCGCAGAACCGCCGCCAGAATTCGCGCCAGGCGCGCGGATCCTTGTGCAGCAGTTGCACGCGATTGGCTGCGTTGCGGTAGGTTTTTGCGATGTCCCGCAGCGGCAGGGTTTCAAACTCCTGCGCGCGCTTTCGGGTATTGCGCAAAAATTCCTGGCGCTTGTTCGGATCCGAACCGGAGCCGGCGCCGATCAGCGTCAGCGACCGCGCCATGCGCGGGTAACGCAGGCCGAAATGCAGCGTCGCGGCGGCACCCATCGAGCAGCCGATGATGTGCGCCTGGCGCAGGCCAAGGTGGCGCATGACCGCCGCGATGTCATCCGCGGCAATGGCCTGTGAATAGTTTGTCCAGGATTCCGGCACGTCCGAGGGCGGGTAACCGCGCGCGTTGAAGGTGATGCAGCGGTAACGCCGGCTGAAATGGCGCACCTGTTCCTCCCAGCTGCGCAGATCGCCGGAAAATTCATGCACGAAGACGACGGGCGTGCCTTTGCCGCTGTCCTCAAAATAAAGCCGCGCGGCTTTTGCTTCGGCATAGGGCATGAAATGTTCCTGTTGCTCCTGTTGCAGTACTGCGGCGGATCAGGGCGTGATTTGCACGCCTTTCCAGAACGCAACCCGACCGCGAATCTGCTTGGCGGCTTCCTTCGGCTCGGCGTAGTACCACACCGCATCCGGATTGCTGCTGCCGTTGACTTCCAGCGAATAGTAATTGGCGGTGCCTTTCCAGGAACACACGGTCGTCGTGGCGCTGGGTTTGAGAAAAGCGGCATTGACCGAGGCGAGGGGGAAGTAGTGGTTGTTTTCGACGACCACGGTGTCGGTCGACTCGGCGATCACGGCATTGTTCCAGACGGCTTTCATCGCAGACTTTCCGGGGTCACCGGCCTTCGAACTTCGGTTTACGCTTCTCGATGAAGGCGGCCATGCCTTCCTTCTGGTCCTTCGATGCAAATAACATCTGCAGCGTTCGCGTTTCCAGCGTCAGGCCGGTTTCCAGCGAGGCGTCCATGCCGCGGATCACCGACTCTTTGGTTTGCTGGATCGCCAGCGGCGCCAGTTCGGCGATCTGCGCCGCCATCGCCACTGCGCGTTTTTCCACTTCGGCGTCGGGCACGATTTCACTGACCAGTCCCATGGTCTCCGCTTCCTTCACGCCGAACAGGTCTCCGGTCAGCACATAACGCATGGCCTTGTATTTGCCGACGGTGCGCGGCACACGCTGGGTGCCGCCGCCGCCGGGGATGATGCCGATCTTGACGTCGGGCTGGCCGAATTTGGCGGACTCGCCGGCGATGATGATGTCGCAGGTCATCGCCAGTTCGCAGCCGCCGCCGAGGGCGAAACCGCTGACCGCGGCGATCACCGGCTTCGGGCAGGCGTAGATGGTGCGCCACATTTTCTGCGTGCCGCGCAGCAGCATGTCGATGGTCGAGGCATTGGCCATTTCCTTGATGTCGGCGCCGGCGGCAAAGGCCTTGTCGTTGCCGGTGAGCACGATGCAGCGGATCGAATCGTCATCGCTCATTTCGCTCAGGTGCTGTCCGATCAGCCGCCGCACTTCCAGATTCAGCGCATTGCGCGCTTCCGGGCGGTTGATGCGGATCAGGCCGACGCCCTCGGCGGGGCGTTCGGTAATGACGACGGGTGCGCTCATGAAAACTCCTGAAAACTTGATTGAGGGTTATTGCTTGGCCAGGCCGATGTCGACCAGCACGGCCTTGATGTCGTTGTAGTCCTTCGCGATGTCCTTGCTGAACTGCGCGCTGCCGACGAAATCATCCGACCAGTAATTTTTTTCCAGGTCGGCTTTCCATTCCGGGGTCGAGGTCACCTTGCGCAGCACCCCTTCCCAGTACGCGATCTGCGCCGGCGAAATGTCCTTGGGCGCCATGATCGCGCGCCAGCCGCCGTAGACCAGGTTGGCGCCCTGTTCCTTCCAGGTCGGCACTGCGGCAAAGGCGCCGGGGAAGCGTTTTTCCGACGAGACACCGATCACGCGCAGGCGGCCCTCGGCGAGATGCGAGGCCACGTTGCCGGCCGCCGTGGTCACCATGTCGATGTGGCCGCCGAGCACCTGGGTCACGGCCTCTGCCGAGCCCTTGAAGGCGATGGCCTTCAGGTTGCGCGCATTGACGCCGACGCTTTTGGCCAGCAGGCCGGCGGCAATATGGTTGTGGCTGCCCAGCGTGGTGGCGAAGCCGATCGACACCGATTGCGGGTTTTCCTTGAGTTTCGCGATCAGGTCCTTGCCGGTCTTGATCGGCGAATTGGCGTTGACCGCGAACACCACGTAATCATTGAACAGCGAGGCCACCGGCGTGAAATCCATGTAGCTCAGCGGGCTGGAGCCGACAATGTGGTTGGTCAGCAGCGCCGTGGTGCCGATCAGCAGGGTATGCGGATCGCCCTTTTTCTGGCTGACGTAGTTGAAGGCGATCGAGCTGCCGCCGCCGGGGCGGTTGACCACGGTCAGCGAGGTCGGAATCAGCTTCGCCTCGACAATGGCTTTTTCAACGGTGCGGGCGGTCTTGTCATTGCTGCCGCCGGGGGCTGAGCCGACGACGATTTCGACATTGCGGCTGGGCGACCAGCCTTGTGCTGCGGTGACTCCGGCCACGGTCATGGCGCTGATGGCGACGGCCATCCTGATCCAGGTATTCATGCTGCGCTCCTCAGTGTGTGTGGTTTGCCCGGGCCGGCCTTGCCGGCCCGGGCGCTTGCCGGCTTTACAGCTGCGGAATGCCGGCTTTTTTGATCACGTTGGCGTACTTGGTGGTTTCGGCGCGGATGAACTTGTCGAACATCTCGATGCTGCCGCCCTTGGTGATCAGGCCGTCACGGTCGAATTTGTCGCGGACATCCTTCATGGCCAGCGCCTTGTTCACATCGGCATTGACTTTGTTGATGATGTCTTTCGATACCTTGCTCGGCGCCATCAGGCCGAACCAGTTGCTGGCTTCATAACCCTTGACGCCGGATTCATCGAAAGTGGGCACATCGGGCACGGCGGGAAAACGCTCGAGGCTGCTGATCGCGATCGCGCGCAGGCGACCCGATTTGACGTGCGGCACCAGCGCCGGCACGCCGCTGAACACCATTTCGACATTGCCCGAGATCGCATCGGTGATCGACGGCGTATTGCCCTTGTACGGCACATGCACGATGTTGATGCCGGCCATGAATTTCAGCAGTTCGCCCGCCATGTGGTTGGAGCTGCCGAGTCCGGCATGGCCGTAATTGAGCTGGCCGGGCCTTGATTTCGCCAGCGCGATCAGTTCCTTCACGTTTTTCGCCGGCAGTGAGGGATGTGCCGCAAGCAGCGCTGCGCCCTGCACGCACCACACCACCGGCGCAAAATCGCGCGCCGTGTTGTAGGGCGGCTTGGCGTAGAGCGTCATGTTGATGGCGTTGGAGGCGCCGCCCATGAACAGGGTGTAGCCGTCGGGCGCCGCGGTTGCCGCGAGTTCCGATCCGATGTTGGTGCCGCCGCCGGGGCGGTTGTCGACCACCACCTGCTGTCCCCACATTTCCGAGACTTTGGCGGCCACGGTGCGCGCCGTGTAGTCCGTATTTCCGCCGGCAGCATAGGGCACGATGATGCGCACCGTGCGGGCCGGCCAGTTTTGCGCGAACGCCGGGGCGGCACTGAGCACTGCCGCCGCAAAAACAACCAACTTATTGATTTTATTCATTTTTCCTCCATCGGTTTCAAGGTGAAATGGTACGGACTTCATTGACCAGCGCCTGCCCGAGATGCCAGCGTTCCAGATTGCCGAGGAACATCCGGTAGACACGCCCGTCATTGCCCGCCGCCGCTGCCGAGTTGTGCGGGGTGACCAGCACGTTCGGCAACGTCCACAACGGCGATTCCGGCGGCAGCGGTTCTGTTTCGAACACGTCCAGATAGGCCCCGCCGAGGCGCTGCTCGCGCAACGCCGCAATCAGTGCAGTTTCGTCGATGATCTCGCCGCGCGCAACATTGATGATGCGCGCGCCCCGCGGCAGCCGTTCCAGCATCGCGGCATCGATGAGACCGCGGGTTTCCGCGGTCAGCGGGCTGGCAAGGATCAGCCAGTCGGCGCGCGGCAGCAGTTCCGCCAGTTTTTGCGGCGGATGCAGCTCGTCGACGGCATCGCCGGGTTGCTGCGGGCTGCGACGGACGCCGATGACCTTCAGGCCCAGCGCGCGGGCCAGGCGCGCGATTTCGCCGCCGATGCTGCCCAGCCCGTAGATCAATGCGGTCTGGCCGACGAGGTCGCGCGGGAAATCCGGCACCCGCATCGGATCCCAGCGCCTTTCGTGATGCGCCTTCAGCCAGCGCGGGAAATTGCGCGCCAGCATCAGCAGCCCGGTGATCGCGGTCTGCGCAATCGGCACGGCGGTGGATCCGGCGGAAGTGGTCAGGCGCACGCCGCGCTGGAGCATCTCGGTGTAAATCGGGTGATCGACGCCGGCGTTGAACACATGCAGCCATTTCAGCCCGGGCGCCTTGCGCAGCGTCGAAAAAAACTGGCGCGAATATTTCGGGAACACATCGGCGGAAAAAAAAGCGAGATCCAGCCGCGCGCAGTCCGCCTCGCTGAGCCGGCCCTCGGGGTCGGCGGGCAACACCACCAGTTCCAGGGGCTGGCCCAGGCGCTGCGCATGGGCGGCAATATCGGCGCCGCGCTCAAGGTGCAGCTGATGGGAAACCAGCAGGGCGGTCATTGCGGGCCGGAAAGGGGAGGACGAAGGAAGAGCGGAGATTTTACCCGCTCTTTGCTAACATGCGGCACGGGTCAATGCCTGCATACAGTCATGGAAGTCCATTCGATGGAAATCTCGGTTCTTGAACTCACCAAGCAATTGATCGCGCGCCGTTCGGTGACGCCGGACGATGCCGGTTGCCTGGATCTGGTGATGGCGCAGCTGAAGCCGCTGGGTTTCGATTGCGAGATCATCGCCGCGAACGGCGTCACCAATCTGTGGGCACGGCGCGGCAATGCCGCACCCCTGCTGTGTTTTGCCGGGCATACGGATGTCGTTCCCACGGGCCCGGTGGAACACTGGGGGATCGATCCCTTCACGCCGACGGTGAAAGACGGCGTGTTGTACGGCCGCGGCGCATCGGACATGAAATCCTCGATCGCGGCGTTTGTCGTCGCATTGCGCGATTTTGTAAAGGCGCACCCCGATCATCCGGGTTCGCTGGCGGTGCTGTTCACTTCCGACGAGGAGGGTCCGGCCACCGACGGCACCGTGCGCGTGGTCGAAATGCTGGCGAAGCGCGGTGAAAAACCCGACTACTGCATCGTTGGTGAACCAACCTGCGTCAAGCAGCTCGGCGACACCATCAAGAACGGCCGCCGCGGTTCACTGTCCGGCGTTCTCACGGTCAACGGCGTGCAGGGCCATGTCGCCTATCCGCACATGGCGCGCAATCCGATCCATGAAGTGGCTGCGGCGATTGCCGAACTGGCCGCCACGGAATGGGATCGCGGCAATGAGTATTTCCCGCCGACCACCTGGCAGGTTTCCAATTTCACCGCCGGCACCGGCGCCAACAACGTGATTCCCGGCACGGCGCGCGTGCAGTTCAATTTCCGCTTTTCCACGGCCAGCACGGTTGAATCCCTGCAGACGCAGGTGCAGGGCATCCTCAACAAGCACGGCGTCCAGTACGATCTGGAATGGAAGCAGGACGGCCGGCCGTTCCTGACGCCGAAGGGCGACCTGGTCGCCGCCGTGTCGCAGGCGATCAGGGAAGTCACCGGTGTGACCACCCAGCTGTCGACGACCGGCGGCACTTCCGACGGGCGCTTCATCGCCGACATCTGTCCGCAGGTGGTCGAGTTCGGCCCCGGCAACGCCACCATTCACAAGATCGATGAATGCCTGCCGGTGGCTGAAGTCGAGGCCCTGCCGAAGATCTATCTGCGCATACTGGAACTCCTGCTGCGGCGTTGACGGCTGCACGGGCCGCAACAGGGATGCTGCGGCGCATGATGGAATGCACTGGCCGCGCCGATATACTGTCCCGGACACATCGAGCACTTCACGCCAACGCGCCGTTCCGCGGGATTCCTGACACGGCGCATCCTTGTTGAAAGGATTTTCGATGAAATCGTTCTGTTCAAACCTGATCGCCGTGCTTCTCACGCTGGGGTTTTCCGCAAATGCCGTTTTTGCAGCCGACAAACCGGTCGACAAGAACAAGGAGCAGGCGGATATCCGCAAGATGCGCACGGAAGCGCTGGCCGCCATCTACAAACAGAAGCCGGAGTTGAAAGCGAAAGTCGAGGCCGCGCCCGGTTATGCCGTGTTCACGGATTACGGCGTCACGCTGTTTTTTGTCGGTGGTGGCGGTGGCAGCGGCATCGCCGTCAACAACAAAACCAAAAAAGAAACCTTCATGAGCATGGGCCAGGCCTCGGTCGGCCTCGGGCTCGGCGCCAAGGAAGTGCGCCTGCTGCTGGTGTTCAAGTCACAGAAGGCCTTTGACTATTTCATCGACAAGGGCTGGGAGTTCGGCGGCGGCGGCACGGTGGCTGCCGCGGCCGGCGGCAAGGGCGCCAGTGATACCGCGGGCTCCGATTTCAGCAACGAGGTCGAAAAATACGGCGTTGCGAAGAATGGCCTGATGTTCGAGACCACGCTCAGCGGCACCAAGTACTGGAAAAGCAAGGAACTGAACTGATCGCAGGCCGTCGCGCCGGGATTGATCCGGCGCGACGGCGGCGATCATCGCCCGCAGAAAGCCAGCGCTCCGGCGCCCGCCGCCCGTCCGCTGGCAAAACAGGCCGTCAGCAGGTAGCCGCCGGTCGGCGCTTCCCAGTCGAGCATTTCGCCGGCGCAGAATACGCCGGGCATGGATTTCAGCATCAACCCTTGATCGAGCGCTTCGAAGGGTACGCCGCCGGCGCTGCTGATCGCCTCATCCAGCGGGCGTGCCGCGGTCAAGCGCAGCGGCAGGGACTTGATGGTCGCGGCAAGGCGCTGCGGGTCGTGCATTTCCGCCGCACCGAGCGCTTCGCGCAGCAATCCGGATTTGACGCCCTTGATGCCGAGCCGGCCCTGCAGATGGCTGGACAGGGAGCGCGAGCCGCGCGGGTGCGTGACTTCCGCCGTCACCCGCGCCAGATCCCTGTCCGGCGCAAGATCCAGTTGCAGCGTGACGCCGCCTTGCGCGGCGATGGTGTCGCGCAAGGATGATGACAGGGCATAGATCAGGCTGCCTTCAACGCCGTAAGCGCTGATCATCAGTTCGCCGCTGCGCCGATGCACCACACCGGCGGCATCGCTGAAGCTGGCGGCGATGCTTTTCAGCGCCTGTCCGCCATGGCGCTCACGGAAATGCGCGCTCCAGGCGACTTCAAAACCGCAGTTGGCGGGCAATAGTGGCGCAATACGGATGCCGCGCGCCGTCAGCAACGGCACCCATGCGCCGTCCGACCCCAATCGCCCCCAGCTGCCGCCGCCCAGCGCGAGGACGGTGCAATCGGCGGCGACGGTTTTTTCTCCGTCAGCGGTCGCAAAGCGCAGCCTGGCGGAATCATCCCAGCCGGTCCAGCGGTGGCGTGCGTGGATGCGTACGCCGGCTGCGCGCAAACGATGCAGCCAGGCGCGCAGCAGCGGCGCGGCTTTCATTCCCTTCGGGAAGACCCGCTGCGAAGTGCCGATGAAGGTCTCGACGCCGAGACCCTGCACCCAATCGCGCAGGTCCTGCGCGCCGAACGACTGCAGCAGGGGGGCGATCTGCGGCTGGCGTGAACCGTAGCGGGCAAGGAATTTATCTGCGGCCTCGGCATGGGTGATGTTCAATCCGCCTTTGCCGGCGAGCAGGAATTTACGCCCGACCGAGGGCATCGCATCGTAAATGTCGACTGCGACACCGCCGGCAATCAGCGTCTCCGCCGCCATCAGCCCGGCGGGACCGCCGCCGATGACGGCTGCGCGACAGCCTGAAGTGCGGACGGCGGACCTCAAGGGTTCAGTCAACTATCGTTTCGGCACATGGCAGGGGGCGCGTGCGCTCACTCGCTGCACGCTCCGAAGGAAGTCCCCTTGGGGGGCTCCCAACGCGCTCGCCAGTTGGTGCTGCTGAAGCCTATAGCCACTTGGCTTTGCGGAAGCGGTAGAACAGATAGCCGTCGATGATCACCATCGCACCCAGCGCCAGCGGATAACCCCATCTCCAGGCGAGTTCAGGCATGTGCTGGAAATTCATGCCGTAGATGCCGGCAATCAGCGTCGGCACCGCGACCAGCGCGGCGTAGCCGGCAAGGCGCTTGGTGACCTCGTTTTCCTGCAGCGTGATCATCGACAGGTTGACCGAGATCGCCGTGGTCACCATCTCCCGAGCGGCCTCGATGTTCTGGTTGATGCGCACCAGATGGTCGGCGACGTCGCGGAAATAGTCGCCCAGCCCGGAGCAGATCTGCGGCACGCGTCCGCCGTGCAGCTTGCCGACGGCCTCGAGCAGCGGGGCGGTCGCATGCTTCAGCGTCATCAGCTGCTGCTTCAGGTCGTAGAGGGCTTCGATGTTGGCGCGCGGTGAGGTGCCGGCGAAAATCCGGTCCTCGATGTTTTCGAGCTTGGTTTCAATGGTGTCGAGAATCGGAAAATAGCGGTCCACCACCGCATCGACCAGCGCGTAGAGGATGTACCCGGTGCCGTGCTGCATCAGTTCCGGCTCGCGTTCACAGCGGGAGCGCACATCCTGGAAATTGCGCTCACTGCGGCTGCGCACCGACAGCACGTAATTGCGCGCGACGAAAATATCGACCTCGCCGACGCGCAGATCGTCGCCGTCGGGTTCGATCATGTGCAGCACGAAAAACAGCGAATCGCCGTATTCCTCGAATTTCGGCCGCTGGTGACCGTGGCGGGCGTCTTCTATCGCCAGCGGGTGCAGGTCAAACTGTTCCTCGAGCTGGTCAAGTTCGCTGGGCCCGGGGTCGCGCACGGCCACCCACAGAATGCTGTCGTTGCGTTCGAGGTAGGCGTGGATATCCTCGCGCGCGACATCTGCGATCTTGTGGCCGTTGCGGTAGGCGACGCTGTTGACCAGCATGGAGGTTCTCCTTCGCGCCGATGATAACGCAGCGGCGGCTCAGGCCAGCCAGGGCCGTTCGCTGTGGTAGCGGCTTTCAAACGCCTCGATGGCCGGACTTTGTTCCAGCACCAGGCCGACATCGTCGAGTCCCTTCAGCAGCCGCTCCTTGTACACCGGGTCGATGGTGAAGGGATGCGCAGTGCCCTCGACATCGGTCACGGTCTGCGCCGGCAGGTCGATGGCCAGCGTGGCGCCGGGGTTGGCGCGCAGCTGGTCGCGCAGGCCGCGGCAGATTTCCTCCGGCAGCGTCACCGGCAGCATGCCGTTCTGCAGTTCATTGGCGTAATGAATGTCGCCGAAGGACGGCGCAATCACCGCGCGGATGCCGTAGTCGAGCAGGGCATAGACCGCGCCTTCGCGTGAAGAGCCGCAACCGAAATTGGCGCCGGCGACGAGAATGCCGGCCTTGCGCCAGGCCGACTTGTTCAAGACGAAATCGGGCTTTTCGGCGCCGTTATTGTCGAAGCGCACGTCATGGAACAGATAACCTTCATAGCCCGCCTCGGCGTTGCGCAGCTTGCGCAGGAAACGCACGGGGATGATGCGGTCGGTGTCGATGTTCGCCATGTCGATCGGTGCGGCAACGGCGGTGAGCGTGGTGAATGGTTTCATGGATGTCGATTTCTCCAAAAACATGACAGCCTCGCCAGAGGCATGTTTTTGTCATTATTCATGCAGTATTAGTGTTGTCCAGCCAGCAGTTTGCGCACGTCGGTGACGTGGCCGGTGATCATCGCCGCGGCCGCCATCGCCGGGCTCATCAGGTGGGTGCGCGCACCCTTGCCCTGGCGCCCCTCGAAATTGCGGTTGGAGGTGGACGCGCAGCGCAGACCCGCAGGCACGGTGTCGCCGTTCATCGCGGCGCAGCTGGAGCAGCCCGAGGCGCGCCATTCAACGCCGGCATCAAGGAATATGCGGTGCAGGCCCTCGGCTTCGGCCTGGGCTTTCAGCGCGGTGGAGCCCGGCGAGACCCAGGCCGGGATCATCGACTTGCGGCCTTTCAGCACTGCAGCCGCAGCGCGCAGGTCTTCGATGCGGCCGTTGGTGCAGCTGCCGATGAAAGCGCGATCGATGCGGATGTCGGTCAGTGCCATGCCGGGTTTGAGGTCCATGTAGGCGAGGGCCTGTTCGGCATGGGCGCGGCGGTCCGCGTCGCCCAGGGATTTCGGGTCGGGAATATGTCCGGACACCGGCAATGCCTCCTCGGGGCTGGTGCCCCAGGTCAGCATCGGCTCCAGCGCGGCGCTATCCAGAGTGACCGTGCGGTCAAAACGCGCTCTGTCGTCAGTGGGCAGCAGGCGCCATTGCGCCAGAGCGCGATCCCAGTCCGCGCCCTTGGGTGCGTATTCGCGGCCATGCAGGTATTCGTAAGCGGCATCATCCGGCGCGATCATGCCGGCGCGGCCGCCGGCTTCGATCGCCATGTTGCATACGGTCAGCCGGCCTTCGATGCTCAGGGCACGAATCGCCGGACCGGCGAATTCAATGACATGGCCGGTGGCGCCGGCAGTGCCGATTTTGGCGATGATCGCCAGCACCACATCCTTGCCGGTGACCTGCGGCCCCAGTGTGCCGTTGACGACGATCTGCAGGGTTTTCGGCCGCTTCAGCCACAGGCATTGCGTGGCAAGAATCTGTTTCAGCTGCGAGGCGCCGGTGCCGAAGGCATAGGCGCCCAGTGCGCCGTGTGTGGACGTATGCGAATCGCCGCAGGTGACGGTCAGCCCGGGCTGCGTGATGCCGAGTTCGGGGCCGATCACATGCACGATGCCCTGGCGTTCGTCGGCGATGCCGAAATGCGCGACCTGGTTCACCCGGCAGTTTTCCTCGAGCAGGCGGATCATGTGCCGCGCATCGGCATCCTCGGCGGCATCGATGCCGCGTTCGCGGTTGACGGTGGGCACGTAATGATCGGCGACGGCGAAGGTCTGCCGCGGCTTGCGCACCTTGCGGCCTTCCTTCGCCAGCGCGCCGAAGGCGTGGAAGGAGCCTTCATGCACGAAGTTGCGGTCGATGTGCAGCAATGCGTCGCCGCCGGGTTTCTCGACGATGACGTGGCTGTCCCAGATCTTGTCAAACAGTGTGCGTGGTTTCGCCATATAAATATCAATAAAATCAAATAGTTATGAGGATTCGCCCGCTACAGCGCTGTGCGCTGGTCTTCCGGCAGGCCGTAGCGGTTTTCCAGTTCCTGGATTTCCGGCAGTCCCGCGATGTCGGTGAACTGTTTGAAGTTCGCGACTTTATCGCGCATGTGCGCGATCGATCCGGTTTTTTTCAGTTCACGCAGCAGGTTCTGCATCGCGGGAATTGCGGCGAGCATGATCCAGTTCGGATAAATCGCAATCTTGAAGCCGAGTCTGCCCAGTTCTTCCGCCGGCAGGTCCGGCGTCTTGCCGCTGGATGCCATGTTGTAGAGCAGGGGTACGCCCTTGAAGCGTTTCGACACCACTTCCACCTGTTCGCGACCGACCGGCGCTTCGATGAACAACACATCGGCGCCGGCTTCACGATAACGCTCGCCGCGTTCCAGCGCGGCTTCCATGCCTTCGATGGCAATCGCATCGGTGCGGGTGATGATGACAAAATCGTCATCGCGGCGCGCATCGCAGGCGGCCTTGATCTTGGCGACCATTTCCGCCGTCGGGATCACGCGCTTGCCGGCGAGGTGGCCGCAGCGCTTGGGCCAGGCCTGGTCTTCGAGATGCACGCCCGCGACGCCGGCTTTTTCGTAATCGCGGATGGTGCGGCGGGTGTTGATCGGATTGCCGTAGCCGGTGTCGGCGTCGGCAACCAGCGGCAGGCCGGAGGCGTCGGCGATGCGGCCGGCGTTGTCGATCATTTCATTGGCGGTGAGCAGGCCGACGTCGGGCATGCCCAGCCGCGTCAGGCTGGTGCCGAAGCCGGTCATGTACACCGCTTCAAAGCCTTCCATTTTCACCATGCGTGCGGCGAAAGCGTCGGCGACGCCGGGCACCACCAGGCAGCCGGGGCGCGCCAGCAAGGTGCGCAGGCGGGTGGTCATTCGTTCATTGTTCTTGGCCATCGTGTATTCCTGGAGTTGGGTATTGCAGACTGCCTATTCGAATTTGAGGTCGAGTTTTTTCACCAGTGCGCGCCATTGCACCAGTTCGTCGCGGATGCGTTTGCTGAATTCTTCCGGCGAGCTGGCGCCGGGATTGGCGCCGAGGCCGCGGAAACGATCGGCGATCACGCTGTTGTCCATCACCTTGCGCATCGCGGCGTTGAGTTTCGCCACCACCGCCTTGGGCGTGCCCGCCGGCGCGAGCACGCCGAGCAGCGTGGACGCCTGATAACCCTTGTAACCGAGCTCATCCAGCGTCGGCACATTGGGCAGCGCAGTCGCGCGTTGCGCCGTGGTGACCGCCAGCACTTTCAGCCGTCCGTCCCTGATGTGGCCGATCGACGCCGCAAGCTGGTCGACCATGGTCTCCACCTGGCCGCCGAGCAGTTCCGACAGCGCAGGGCCGCTGCCCTTGTACGGCACATGCAGCACCTTGACGCCGGCCATCTGGGCGAAGAGCTCGATTGCAAAATGATTGGTGGTGCCGGCGCCGGCCGATGCCATCGTGACTTTGCCGGGCCGTGCCTTGGCTGCGGCGATCACATCGTTCACCGAGGCAAATCCGGATTTCGGGCTGGCCAGCATCACCAGCGGCACTGCCTGCACCGTGGAGATCGGCGCGAAATCCTTCAGCGAATCGTAGGGCAGTTTTTTGAAAATCACCGGATTCACCGACAGCGGACCGCTGGAGCCCACCAGCAGCGTGTAGCCGTCGGGCGTGGCCTTGGCCACCATGGAGGCGCCGAGATTGCCGCCGGCGCCGGGCCGGTTGTCGACGACCACGGTCTGTCCGAGCTCCTCGGCCAGCGGCGGCGCGATGATGCGGCCCGAAATGTCGACATTGCCGCCAGGCGCATAGGGAACGATCACGCGGATCGGGCGTGATGGAAATGCATCGGCGGCCAAAGCCGGCGCCGTCATGCCGGCAATCAGCAGCGGCAGCAGGATTGTTTGCGCATTTTTCATGGAGCCCTCCGCTTTCCGCTTCAGCCCGCCGCCCGCTTCGCGCCCGCACCGGTGTCGTAATCGACATGGGCCAGCTTCTCGGTGCTCCACAACTGTTTCAGCAGGGCCGCGGCGGCGGCCTTGCCCAGCACCGGTTCCGCAAGTTCCGTGAACTTGTCGTTCAGTTCCTCGTCGCTCAGCGGCAGTTCCGGATCGCCCTTGCGATAGGGCTGGAAGTGCTCGAAGCTGCGGCCGTCGTTGAGCGTGATCTCGACCCGCGACTCGCGCCGGTTGGGATAGCCCGCGGAAATTTCCGGATCGGCAAAGGGTTCGATTTTTTTCAGCAGTGCGCGCACGTCGGGATCGCTCAGGTGGTCAGGATCGAAGGCATTCAGGCGCACGCTGCCGCGCACCAGCGCATGGGCGACGGTGTACTGGATGCTGAACTTGGCCTGGTACTCGCCCTCGGGATTGTTGTTGTCGATGATGTTGAGGCCGGCCTTGTAGGTGTGCAGCTTGATGTGTTTGACGTCCTTGTGGCTGAAGCCGTGTTTTTTTTGCAGGTGCAGCGCGCCGTCGATGGACGGAAAGGTGTGGCCGCAGCAGCCGTGGTTTTTGAAGGTCATCTGGACGATGTGGTAATCGGTTCCGAGTCCCCGGGTGGCCTTGCTCCAGTCCGGATTCACGCTCATCGCATTGCCGAAGCCGACCTCGCCTTCAATCATGTCGAGCGCGCCGGTGACGCCTTTCATCGCCGCCATCGCCGCCCAGCAGCCGGCATCCGCGGCATGGCCGCCATGCAGCGGCTTGGTCATCGCCTGCGAGCGGAAGGCCTGCTGCAGGCCCGAGGCAAAGCTGCCGACCGTGGCCAGCGCGTGCATGAACTGTTCCCTGTTCGCGCCGAGGATGGTGGCAACGGCCGCAGCGGCGCCGAAGGAGCCGACGGTGCCGGTGGTGTGCCAGTACTTGTAATGCGAAGGCATGATCGCTACACCGATGCGGGTGGAGATTTCGTAACCGACGATCACGCCGCGCAGGAATCGGTCGCCGGAGGCACCGCTGGCCTGGGCTGCAGCCAGTGCCGCGGAAATCACCGGGCTGCCCGGGTGGTAACCGGCATCGCGGTAGATGTCGTCAAACTCGACCGAATGCGAAGCGGCGCCGTTGATCATGGCTGCGGCGCGCAGCGTGGCGCGGCGGCCGGTGGCGAGCCGCGCACGGCCGCGGTCCAGATCCTCGGCAAAGGCTTCTTCGAGCAGCGTGGCCGGCGTGACGATGCTGCCCGGCAGCAATGCTGCGTACCAGTCAATCACTGCACGCTTGGCGTGATGGATGACTTCGGGCGGGAGTTTGGAAGTCTGTTCCTTGATGGCGTAGTCAGCGAGTTGTTGCATCAGCATGATGGCTCTCCTGTTCGACAAATCATTTCTGTGTGGCCAGCCGCACCAGCGAAGTCACGTCATTGGGCGTGAGCCTGCCGATCGGGCCGGTTGAATACGCTGCGACATGAATGTTCAGATCGGGTTTGAGCAGAAAACCCGTGGCCTGCAGGATTTTGCGCTCATGCTCGATGAATGCGCCAGTCCGGCGGCTGATGTCCGCATAGTCCAGGCTGTGACCCACCGGGAAGGCGAGTTTTTGCGCCGCAACGGTCTTGCCCGCCTCCTCCGGCGTATCCACCGATGCCGCGATGACGGCGATGCCCAGTTGCCTGAATTCCGGCAGCCAGGTCTGGTAATCCGACAGATGCTGGCGGCAGTAACGGCACCATTCGCCGCGATACAGCAGCACCGCGCTCCACTGGCCGCCGGCGAGCTGCGAAATCGTCTGCGAGCCGCCACCGACCAGCTGCAGCGCAAGGTCGGGAAATGCGTCGCCGCTGTCCAGCTTGGGACCCGGACTTTGCGCCATGGCTTTCTCCTCCGGCAGGCGCTGAGCGCCCGCCGTATTAACGTCGGACAATCAGTCCGTCGACGGCAACCACGCCTTCGTTTTCTTTCTTGACGATCAGCGGATTGATTTCAGCTTCTGCGATATCGTCGAAGGCGGCCAGCTGTGAAAACGCCGCCACGGCCTGCGCCAGTGCCGCGCAATCGCCTTTGGCCAGCCCGCGATAACCGCGGATCACCGCCAGGCCCTTGACCTCTTCAATCATCTGCAGGGCGGTCTCCGGCGTCACCGGCGCCAGGCGCATCGCGATGTCCTTGTAGACCTCGGCAAAAATGCCGCCGACGCCGATCACCACCAGCGGGCCGACCTGCGGATCGCGCTTGTAGCCGACGATGATTTCGGCGAGGCCGCGTTCCATGCGCTGCACCAGGATGCCGTTGAGTTTTGCCTGCGGGTGCTTGGCTTTGACGCGGCTGTAAATGTCTTCCGCAGCCTTCTTCAATTGCGACGCGTCACCGACATTCAATACCACGCCACCGGCATCGGTCTTGTGCGCGATGTCCGGCGAAAGGATCTTGGCGACCACCGGGTAACCGATATCGATTTTGGCGTTGGCATCGGCCATGACCGCGGTCTGCGCCTGCGGCACACCCAGCGCGCCGAAGACCGCGCAGGCCTGCTGTTCATTCAGTTGTTTGCCGGAAGCGGCTTTGAGCAGTTCTCCGGCAGCGGCGGTGCGTTTGGCATCCGGCGGCGGGATGGTCGCGGGCGCCGTCCAGTCGCGCCAGGCGCGGATCGAGTCGGCGCAGGATTCCGGCGTGCGGAAACCGGCAACACCGGCGCTGGCCAGCAGTTTCAGCGAGGCTTCGGCATGCGGGGCAAGGAACACCGCCAAGGCCTTGTCGCCGCGGTCGGCTTCGACCAGCGGTTCGACGGCGATCTGCGGCTGGAACTGCGCCGAGCTGCCGGCGACGGCGAGCACCAGATCGCAGTGATCGGAGGCCAGCAGCGCATTGAGCACGCCGCCGTAGATTTCCTTTTTTGCGCCCGCCAGCGTCAGGTCGGTGATGCGCGACTTGTTGATGGTGATGTTTTTCTGCGCCAGCGCGGCGACCAGGGCATCGGTCGGACCGACGACATCGACGCCGTAGGTGCCGATGCGATCGACGACACAGGCGGCACCGCCGCCGGTGGTGGTCATCGCCGCGACGCGGTGTTTTTTGTTCGGCTTGCGGCCCTGCACCAGCGCGGGCAGTTCAAACAGCGCTTCCAGCGTATCGACGCGCAGCATGCC
>CAZSIR010000039.1:0-15662 GCA_964606765.1 uncultured Bordetella sp.
GCCCGCTGTGGTCATGGACATAACGGGCCAGCAACTCCTTGCCGGTGCCGCTTTCACCCGTCACCAGCACCGTGCAGTCCGTCGGTGCAATCTGCCGCGCCATCTCGAGCAGGCGCTCCATCGCCGCATCGCGGGTGATGATTTTCGACGGAGCAGGCGTGTTGCCCAGCTGCTCGCGCAAGGCCAGGTTTTCCCGCTTCAGCCGGACTTTTTCGACGGCCTCGGCCACCACTTTGCGCACTTCGTCGAGACGGAACGGTTTCGCAAGATAATAAAATGCGCCCTCCTTCATCGCCGCGACCGCGGATTCCGTCGATGCATGGCCGGTGATCATGATCACTTCGGCCAGCGGATCAAGGTCACGGCAGCGGCGCAGGATTTCCATGCCATCCACTTTTTCCATGCGCAAGTCCGTCAGCACCACGTCGAAACGCTGCTGCTCGAGCAGTGACAGCGCCTTGCTTCCGCTCCGGGTTGCAGTCACGGCGTAACCCTCCCGGGCCATCACGTGCTGCAGGTTGCGCAGCGCGATGTCCTCGTCATCGACGATCAGCAGGCTGCCGGCCTCGCTCATTGCACAGCCTCCGCGACCTGCTCCGCCGCCGGCAGGCGGAGGTGGAAGGTGGTGCCCCCGCTGCTGCTGGTCACGGCAATGCAGCCGTCATGCTCCTCGATGATTTCATGGGTGATGAACAGTCCCAGGCCCATGCCCTGACCCACTTCCTTGGTCGTAAAAAAGGGGTCGAATATGCGCGGCAACGCGGTTTCGGGAATCCCCGGGCCGTTGTCGATGATGGCCACATCCACCACCGCGCCGTCCAGCGGGCATCCGGCGAAAGGCGGGCCGTCGCGGCCGGTTTCACTGCCGATCAGCAGCGCCTCCGCAGTGATCACCACCCGCCCTTCTTCCGGCGCCGCCTGCATGGCATTGCGGATCAGATTCACGAAAGCCTGCTGCAGGCGCTGCGCGTCGCCGGATACCGCGATGTCGTCAGCCACCCTGCAATCGACCGTTACACGTGCCGTCACTTCGGCACGGACAAAACCCAGGGTCTGCTCCAGCAGTGGCCGCAGCGGAACCCGTTCACGGTGAAAGTACCCGGGGCGGGCAAAATCCAGCAGCGTGCGCACGATATGCCGCGCACGCTCGCATTGACCGTCGATCTGCATCAGCAGCGTTTCGCGGGTCGCCGCATCGGATCCCCGCCACTCTTCGAGCAGGATCTGGCAGGAGGTTGAAATATTCGACAGCGGATTGTTGAGCTCATGCGCCACGCCCGACAGCATGGTGCCCATGGCCGCCAGCTTTTCCGCGCGCACCAGGTGTTTCTGCCGCAGCTCGAGTTCGCGCAGCAGATGGTTGAAGGCGTCGGTGATCGCAACGATTTCGCGGTCCGCGGTCGCTGCCTGCAACTGGCCCGTTTTTCCGCCGCGCACGGCCTCGACGCTGCGCTCCATGTTTTCCAGCGGGCCGACGATGCGGCGGGAAACAATCCGGCTCAGGGTCAGGATCAGGATGGCCAGCCCGGCGATGGCAAATACCAGCAAATCACGGAACACCGCCAATGCGCTGCGCACTGCGTCTTTTTCAGCTGCGGCCATGTCGCCGGCAATCGCCACAATGTCCTGCCCGGTAACCCGGACATCGGCCTCCGCCGTTTCAACCCGCGCATGGCGCATCACGGCCTTGGCATACACGGCCATGCGTTCGCGGTAGATGCCGAGCAGTTCCTGCAGCCGCGACAGCTTTTCGATGCCCGCCAGGGTGGTGAAATCAGCGCGGTTGTCATCGAGCAGTATCCACGCGCGGGCGATGTGGCCGAGGTTGGCCTCGTAGTCCGCGGGCTGGTGATGGAGGAAATAGTTTCGCTCGTAGCGGCGGATCTCGAGCGTGGTTTCCAGCAATTCCGATGTACGCTCGCCCAGCGACACCTTGGCTTCGATCGACGACAGTTCGAAAAAAGTCAGCGCCGCCATGCCGGTGATGAGCAGCACGATGGCGTAGTAACCGAGGGTGATTTTGCGGCCCAGTGAGGGCTGGCTGGTTGCGGCAGTCATCAGGATTTTCTGCATTGGGGCGGCGCCTGCCGTCCGACCGTTGCATTCTGCAGCGCTGATGTTGTGTTTGGCAACAGGGGTGCTGCGACGGGCCGTCATAGCCAATAAGCGCTTGTTCATTGACTGATTGTTGCAAATCGCAACGCTCAGGACAAAATCGCGAAGGCAGGCAATTCGTAAATTATCTTTTAAAATCAAATAGTTATATACCATGGCCCGGGAATTGCGCTGTTTTCAGCATTCTCCACTGCTGATTGCCATGAGCGCCCCGCCTTCCCTGCTGCAACGCTGTTTCAACGCCCTGTCTTACGCCAATGTCGGAAATATCGAGGAATTGCGCCGGCGCCTCGACGGCAAGACTGAACTGCCACCGGTTTCACCATTGGTCTCAGCCGCCATCGCCGCCGGATCGCGACCGCTGCACGCGCCGCAGGCTGCTTCTGTCGTTTACGACAGAATTGCGCAGGGTTGTTCTGAATTCAGCGAAACTGCGGCCAGGCGCATGCATGCCGCCACCGGAAACTGGCTGCAGACGCGCCACCAGACTTTTCAAGCCGACCTGATTGCCGGACTCACGGTGACCCTGGTCGCGATTCCGCAGTCGCTGGCCTATGCGCAGCTGGCCGGCGTGCCCGCCTATTACGGCCTGTACGCGGCGTTTCTGCCGACCATCGTCGCCGCGATGATCGGGTCACTGCCGCAGCTGTCGACCGGTCCGGCGGCATTGACCGCATTGCTGACCGCGGCCAGTGTCGCCCCGCTCGCCGCCCACGGCAGCAACACTTTCATCGCCGATGTCGTGCTGCTGGCCCTGATTGCCGGCATATTCCAGATCCTGTTCGGCTTGATGCGGCTGGGCGTCCTGCTCAATTTCCTGTCGCATCCGGTGCTGATGGGCTTCATCAATGCCGCCGCACTGATCATCGGCCTGTCGCAACTGCCGACGCTGCTCGGCATCCCGGTCAACCAGTCGGAACATTTTCTCGCCGACATCTGGCAGGTGCTGTCCCACCTCAATGCCACGCATGGCGTTTCACTGGCATTCGGCATTTCTGCGATTGCCATGCTCGCCGTCTTCAAACGCAAGGCGCCGCGCTTTCCGGGGGTGCTGCTGACCGTGATCGTGCTGACCGTGATCAGCGCCCAGATCGATTACGCCGGCATGGGCGGCGATATCGTCGGCGCAGTCCCCCGGGGCATGCCCGACTTTGCCCTGCCCTCCGGCAACTGGGCCACGGTACTGACCCTGTTGCCTGCCGGCTTCGTGCTGGCGCTGATCAGCTTCATGGAAGCCACCTCCAGTGCAAAAGTCATTTCCATCAAGACCCGCCAGCACTGGGATGAAAACCGGGAACTGGTGGCGCAGGGTCTGGCCAAGGTGGTCTCGGCGCTGAGCCACTCGATCCCCGTCAGCGCTTCCTTCTCGCGCTCGGCGCTGAACACCAGCGCGCGCACGCGGATGGCCGCCGTGATCGCGGCGCTGGGCGTGCTGCTGACCATGCTGTTTTTCACCTCGCTGCTCCACCACGTGCCCAAACCCGCCCTCGCGGCGATCATCATGGTCGCCGTCGTGGGCCTCATCGACCTGCGCGCAATCGGCGTCGCGTGGCGCGCAAACCGCGATGACGGCATCGCCTGCATCATCACCTTCATCGCGACGCTGGCCTTCGCGCCGTACATCCAGAACGGCATCATCACCGGCATCCTGCTATCGCTCGGGCTGCTGCTCTACCGCATGATGCGGCCGCGGGTCGCCGTGCTGGGCCTGCATCCGGACGGCGTGCTGCTTGACGCGCGGCTGTTCAAGCTGCCGCCGCCGCATCCGAGGATCGGAGCGGTGCGCTTCGACGGCTCGCTGCATTTCGTCACCGGCTCGTATTTCGAGGACGCACTGGTCGGACTGGAACGCGACAATCCCGATCTGCGCTATGTGCTCGTCAGCTGCAGCGGCATCAACGACATCGACGCCTCCGGCATCGAGGTGTTGCGCAGCCTCGACGAGCGCTTCCGCAAAAACGGCATCACGCTGACTTTCAGCGAGCTGAAACCGCAGGTCAGCGATGTGCTTGACCGTACCGGCCTCACCGGGATCATCGGCAGGGAAAACATATTTTCACGCGATGAGTGGGCGCTTGCCGAGCTGAACAGCCGGCTGGCCAAAGAATCCACCATCGATCCGGCCCCGGAAACAAAGGCAGGAACGGCGGTGGAATCCGTTCCTACTCCGGCTGAATGCCCGCCTGTTTGACCACCTGACCCCATCGAATCAGTTCGGCCTCAACCATGGCCTTGAATTCTGCAGGCCGGTTGGCAACGATCTCCAGTGCCATCGCCGAAAACTTGTCGCGCACATCCGGAACCTGCAGCGCCTTGACCGTTTCCGCATGCAATCGCGATACCAGCACAGGGGGTAAACCTGCAGGCGCCATCAGCCCGAACCAGTTCGACACCACCACATCCTTCACCCCGGATTCGCCGAAGGTCGGCACCTCGGGCAATACCGACGCACGCTTGTCGGCAGCCACCGCCAAAACCCGCAGGCGCCCGGCCTTGGAATGCGCCACAGTTGGCGGCAGACTGGGAAACGCGGCCTGCACCTGCGCGCCGATCATTGCCGCAACCGCAAGGCCGATGCTTTTGTAAGGCACCGCCGCAATATCGACCTGGACCGCTTTTTTGAACAATTCACCCGTCAGGTGGGTGATCGACCCGGTGCCACCCATGCCGTAGTTCAGTTTTCCGGGTTGCGCCTTCGCCTGCGCGATGAAGGCCTTCAGGTCCGGCGCCACATTCGGATGCACGGCCAGCACCATCGGCGAATGCCCCACCAGCGAAATGAACGTGAAATCGCGGATCGGATGATAGGGCACTGTGCGCAGCACATGCACGTTGATTGAGTGCACTGCATCACCAATCATCAGGGTATAGCCGTCGGGCGCCGCCTTGGCGGCAAGACTGCGACCGATAATGCTGGCCGCGCCCGCGCGGTTGTCGATCACCAGTGTCTGCCCGAGTGACTGCCCCATCGTCTGGGCCAGAATGCGCCCGATTGCATCCGATGAACCGCCGGGCGCATAAGGCACGATCAGCCTGATCGGCCGGTCCGGATACGGTTGTGCCGCTACCGCTGACTGTGCCGTCAGCAGGCCGCACAGGGCGATAACCAGCTTCTGATGAAACCCGATCCCCATGCCGCCCCCTCCGGTTGGTTATGGTGATGCTTGCCGAATGCCGCGGGAGATTCCCGCGGCGGCATGGCTGACCGTCCTACAACCCGGCCTGCGTGACGAACTTCGAAATCAGGTACGGCTCAATCGCTTCACTGCCGCCTTCCGAACCATAACCCGAATCCTTGACGCCGCCGAAGGGCACTTCGGGCAGCGCAAAGCCGAGGTGATTGATGGTCATCATGCCGGTTTCGACCTGCGCCGCGATGGCATTCGCGGTTTTTGCCGATTTGGTCCATGCATACGCCGCAAGGCCGTACGGCAGGCGGTTCGCTTCGGTCACCGCATCCTCGAAAGTCTTGAACGGATTGATGATCGCCATCGGGCCAAAGGGTTCGGTGTTCATCGCCATCGCATCGGTTGACAATTCAGCGACCACCGTCGGCTCGAAAAAATTGCCCTTTTCACCGATGGGATAACCGCCGGTCAGCACCTTGCCGCCCTTTTTCTTCGCATCCTCGACATTGGCCACCATCGCGCTCTGCCGGCGCGGATTGGCCAGCGTCGCCATTTTGGTGTCCTTGTCGAATCCATCGCCGACCTTGACCGCCTTGGTGCCCTCGACGAATTTTTCGACGAATTTTTTGTAGACGCCTTCCTGCACCAGGAACCGCGTCGGCGATACGCAAACCTGGCCGGCATTGCGGTATTTCATGAAAGTCATCGTTTTCGCGGCGATGTCGATGTCAGCGTCGTCAAAAATGATCACCGGTGCATGACCGCCCAATTCCATGGTGGCGCGCTTCATGTGCTGCCCGGCCATCGCTGCCAGCTGCTTGCCCACCGGCGTGGAACCGGTGAAGGTGATTTTGCGGATCACCGGATGCGGGATCAGGTAGCTCGAAATTTCCGCCGGACTGCCGTACACCAGGTTGATCACGCCCGCCGGCACGCCGGCATCGGCAAAGGCGCGTATCAGTTCCGCAGGGGAGGCCGGTGTTTCTTCCGGCGCCTTGATGATGATCGAACAACCGGTGGACAGCGCTGCTGAAAGTTTGCGCACCGCCTGGTTGATCGGGAAATTCCACGGCGTGAAAGCTGCCACGGGGCCCACCGGTTCCTTCACCACCAGTTGATAAATGCCTTCAGCGCGCGCCGGAATCACCCGGCCATAGGCGCGGCGGCCTTCCTCGGCGAACCAGTCGATCAGGTCGGCGCCGGCCAGCACTTCCAGCTTCGCCTCGCCCACCGGCTTGCCCTGCTCCATGGTCATCATTGCCGCCACGGCATCGGCACGCTCGCGGAAAATTTCCGCGGCCTTGCGCATCACCTTGCCGCGCTCGAATGCCGACACCTTGCGCCAGATCTTGAAACCCGCTTCCGCCGCCTCCAGCGCGCGATCGAGGTCGGCTTTTTCGGCATAGGCCACGGTGCCGATCTGCTGGTGATTGGCGGGATTAACCACGGGCAGCGTGCGGCCGGAAGCCGCAGCGCACCACTGGCCATTGATATAAAGCAGGGTGTTGGGATACATGTTCAGGATCCTGTACTTGGATAAATGGAAAAATGTCGGGGAAGGCGCAGGATAAACGACTTTGGCTGCGCCCGCTCAGCGCGGCAACTCGCCGCGAATCTGCACCCGGTGCATCATGCGACGTCCGGCATTGTCAAACGCATCACGGCGATGGTTCAGGCAGCGGTTGTCCCAGATCAGCGTGTCGCCGGCACGCCATTCGTGGCCCCAGACAAATTCCGGCTGCGCGGCATGCGCCCACAACTGATCAAGCAACTGTTCGCTTTCTTCCAACGGCAGTCCGATGATGTAGGCGTTGCGCCTGCGACCCAGGTACAGCGCCTTGCGCCCGGTCAGCGGATGGGTGCGGAACAGGCGGTGCTGCGCCCCCGGCGCCTCCCGCGGATCGGTGACCGGTTCGAAGCCCTTGCGCAGCTGGCCCGCGCTGTTATAGGTCTCGTCGTGTATCAGCATCCTGCCTTCCAGCCTTGCCTTCAGTTCCGCCGGCAGGGTTTCGTAGGCTCTGTACTGATTGGCAAAATAGGTGTTGCCGCCCACTGGCGGCACCTCGAGCGCATGCAGGATGGCGATCGTGCAGGGGCGCATGCGATAGGACATGTCGGTGTGCCAGATCGCCTCGCCCGCACCAAGGTTGCCCATCGGCAGGCCGTCCGCCATCAGGTTGGAAATCACCAGAATGTCGGGAAAAGCGTCGATATACGGCTTGCCGATCACGCTCATGCCCGGCGGCTCAAGTTCGCCGAAGGATTTGCCCAGTGCCAGCAGCTGCGGATCGGAAATCGGCTGGCCGCGGACAAACACCACGAGGTGCTCGCGAATCGCCTGCTGCAGCGTCGATACCGTTTGCGCATCCAGCGCGACCAGATCGACGCCCCTGACTTCAGCGCCGCAGCCTTTTCCGGTTGGGATGATTTGAGGGTTTTGCATCGACCAATCCTCCTTGGGGCATAGCGCGGTTTTACGCGCGTTTATTGCCTGTCAATTTTTTTGAAATAAGCCTTGTTGGCGACTTCGGCCACGCTCATGCCGGCGGCGACATCGCGGTTGCGCTCCTCCTCGCCGGCCGACAGCGCCTGCGCACGCGCCAGCACTTCGGCAATGCGCGTCCGCGGGATGAAGCACACGCCGTTGTCGTCCGCCACAGCCAGATCGCCGGCATGCACCGGCACACCGCAGATCTGCACCGGGCCGTTGATGGCCACGGTCTCGACGCGCCACTTGCCGGTGATCAGGCTCACGCCACGCGCCCAGATCGGATAGCCGATGCTGCGCGCAGTCGCCACATCACGCGTTGCGCCGTCGACGATGGCGCCGGCCTCGCCCTGGCGCTTGCCGACATTCGCCGAATTGCCGCCAAGACTGGAAATCCCCGCCACCCCCTCGATCACCAGCACGTCACCGGGTCTGGCCAGGTTATGCGCTTCGATGTCAGCCTGCCCCGATTTGCGCGCCATTGCGCCCAGCGTCGGCGGCACTGACTGCATGATGTTGCGCACTGTCATCACCGGACCGATCATGCGCGCGCCTGGCAGCATCGGCTGCAGCGTCGCCGCCGGAATCGCACCGTGAATGCCCAGCTCATCCATCGCATCCGACACCGTACCGGCCAGATCGGTCAACGCGAGGAAAGCCTGGATGATGTTCTTGCCCGGGCGCGGGATGTCGAGCGCCACGATGCGTTCACGGGTGATTTTTCCTGTAAGTTTTTGCTCGGTCATGGCGACACATCCCGGTAACTGTCCATTAATCCGAGAATTACACAGCCGGGGAAAAAATGCAGCGTCCAGTCCACGCCATGCCGAATTTGCCGATTCCCCGGAACAGGCTCATGCGATGGTGGCAAACCGCGGCACTTTGCGCTGCGCTCGCGACAGGCAGCGCCGCCCTGGCGCAGGAACGCTTTTCGATTTTCATCCCCAGCGATCCGGTCAGCGTCGGGCAGATGGTTGTGCTGGCCGATCTGCGTGACGGCGACACGGTTGTTGACCTCGGTTCCGGCGACGGGCGCATCGTCATCGCCGCCGCCCGCGCGCACCCCGGCATCCGCGGCCGGGGCGTCGACCTCGACGAGAAACTGGTACGCGAATCAACCGCAGCGGCGCAGGCGCTGGGACTCGCAAATCGGGTCCGCTTCATGCACGGTGATGTCTTTGACGCCGATCTGTCACAGGCTGATGTAATTTTCATCTGGCTGTGGCCCGAGATCATGCGCATGCTGCGTCCGAAAATCCTCGCTGAAGCCCGGCCCGGCACAAGGGTCATCACCGGCATCTGGGCGCTGGGCAACTGGCGGCCCGATCGGACTGATGACAAATCGATGCGCCTGAACATGTGGATCGTGCCCGCCCGCATCAATGGATACTGGCGCTGGGAACTGCCAGTCGACGGCAAACCACGAACATATGACGCAGTCTTCGACCAGCAGTTTCAGGACGCTGAAGGCGTGGTACGCGCAGGCAGCCGTCGCGGCTCCCTTACAGATCTCAAGCTGGCGGGAGATGCCATCTCGTTCGGCCTGGATATGACGTTGGAAGACACGGGGCGCATCCGCCACACATTCCAGGGCAGGATTCAGGGCGACGCAGTCACCGGCACCGTGCGCATTGTTCAGCTGGACGAAGGCGGCAAAGAACTGGAAAAAACCGCGATGAGGCTGCCCTGGCATGCAACACGCACTGCCACTGCCAACTACCTGGATCGTGCCAGCCAGGCTTCGCGTTAAGGTCCGGCTGATTTTCATATTCCCCCCGGAATCACACGATGTGGAGCAAGGCTTTATCCGGCGCTCACGCACGGGTAACCTTGCAGCCAGTGACAGCCGGAGGAATCCACCATGCCCCTCAAACTGCGCCGATTGTCGAATGCGCTGGGCGCCGAAGTCTGCGACGTCGATCTGAGCAAGCCGATGAGCGAAAGCACCTTCGGCGAAATCCATCGCGTCTTTCTCGATCACGGCATCCTGCTGCTGCGCGGCCAGAACATCAGCCGCGAGCAGCACATCGAATTCAGCCGTCGCTTCGGCGAACTGGACGATCACAAATCGCTGCCGCGCGACCGCCATCCCGATTACCCGGAACTGCTGCTGGTCACCAACCGGCCCAACCCCGACGGCACCCCTTCTGAATCGCGTTACACCGGCCGTCTGTGGCACACCGATTTGTCGTACACGACGCATCCGGCGCTGGGTTCGCTGCTGAAGTGCTACGACCTGCCGGAAGTCGGCGGCGACACGCTGTTCTGCAACATGACCATGGCCTATGACGCCCTGTCAGAAGGCATGAAAAAGCTCATCGCCGGCCTGCACGGCATCCACATCTCCGGTACGCGCAAGATCAACAACAGGAACAACGGCGAGGCGCGCCGGACCGAAGTGATGAAGCTGAACCCGCCGATCGCGCAGCCGGTGGTGCGCGTGCATCCCGAAACCGGCCGCAAGGCGCTGTATCTCGGCGAGAAGGTCAAGCGTTTCGACGGCCTGACCGAAGAGGAAAGCAGGCCCCTGATCGATTACCTGAACCGGCACGCCACCCAGCCGGAATTCGTCTACCGCCATCAGTGGCGCCAGCACGACATCGTGGTCTGGGACAACCGCTGCACCATGCACCAGGCGCTGGGCGATTTCGACGAAACCCAGCTGCGGCACATGGAACGCACCACGGTGATGGGAACGCCGTCGGGTTACATCGTCACTGCCGGCTGAAGCCTCAGCGCTCGCGCCGGGTCAGCAAGGGCACGATCGCATCCACTGCTATGCGCGCTTTCCCGCGCAGCGCCATGTCGTCGTTGTTGGCGATGGGGTGCGCGATCACCGCGAACGGATAATCCTTCAGGCCGTTGATGCCGGCCACGGCTTTCGCGGTGGCGACAAAACGGTCAGTCATGATCGCAACCGCCGGTATGCCGAGTCGTTCGGCTTCGATGGCGTCGTGCAGACTGCACGACGAACAGCTGCCTCAGTCGCCGGTGGCGGCGAGGATGGCATCCGCGCCGCGCATCTCCATCAGCATCGGCGGCGGCACGGGGCGCGAGGCGTCGGGCTTGCGCCGGCGGATGCATTCACGCACACGGTATTCCTTTTTCAGGATTTCCTCGATGAAGTCGAACAGGCGTCCGGTGCCGATCTTGGCATTGTCGATCATGCCGACCACCGCGCCCTCGAGGGCAGGCAGCGGCGGCGCGAGGCGCAGGGCCTCGCCGTGGGCGGATTGGGTGGGATCAAGGACTCTGAGCGTCATGGTTGTCTCCTTGTTTAAAGTCACTGACTGACCGGCATCGTGACCGCGAGTGATTTTTTGCCGTACCAGGGGGGCAGAATCGCGCCGAAGCCGCCGGCGGGCCCGCCCGCCGCGACCACCAGCAGGTCACCGGGGGAACGCAACGCGCAGTACACCTGGTCTTCGTCCTTGCGCCCCGCCACCGCCGCCTTGCCGACCCCGCGCCATTCGCCGCGCTTCACCCTCGCCTTCTCGAAGATATATTCGCGTATATCCTGTTTGCTCCAGCCCGCGGCCGCGAAAATCTCGCGGTGCTGCCTGGGGATCACGAAGGCGTAATTGCCCTCCCAGATCGAATACAGCAGCATGTTGCTGCGCATTGCCGCAGCATAAGTGTCAAGGATTTCCCGCGGATCGTGCGTCCATTCGTTCATGATCTGCTGCGGCGACTCCACCTGCAGCGCCGTCACCGCCGACACGCCGGCAGGCACGCCGCGCTCCTCCGCCAGCGGCAGCCAGGGCGAGTCCTCCTCGTCCTCGGCCACGCAAAAGGTGAACTTGCCGGGATGGCCCAGCGTCGAGCGGTCGAGCTGCCCTGGAATGCCGCCAAGCACGTTGAGCAGGATCAGGCGGATGCTGCGGCCAATGGTGGCATTGGCACGGCTGCCATTGGCGAGCACATTGTGCGTCGCATTCATGCCGATCGTGCGCCGCACCGGGCCGTTGACGACGATGAAAGGCGCGCTGCCGCCGGTGCTCGCGGTGCTGCCGTGGAGCGCGTATTCGGGCTGGCACATCGCTTTCACCACGGCAATTACCACCGGCAGGTATTCCGGCAGGCAACCGGCCATCACCGCGGCAATGGCAACTTTTTCGGCAGTGATGCTGCGCCGGCGCACCGGCTCGATGCCGATCACCGCGGCGGCATCGAGTTCTGCCGCGGCGAGGAAACGGGCAACGGCATCTTCGGTCGGCGGCACGATCGGCAGACCGTCAGTCCAGCCCTCGCGCTGGAACAGCTCGTTGGCCGCCATCGCATCGGCGACCTCGTGCACGGTGCTCACAAACTGCGGAGGACTGTTCATGGCAGTATTCTAACGTCGCCCTGGCAGGCGCTCAGCGCGGTGCAGCCGCCACCACTTCCGCGAGCAGTTCCAGCGCTGCCGTAGCTAAGGCGGGCATGTTGGCAACGCGGTTAATTTTTTATCAAAAACCCGGCCAAAAAATGCTCGCGCCCGCGGCAATCGCCCACAGCAGAATGAATATGTTCATCGCCGTGACCATGCTCGGATTGTCGCCTATGATCAATGTACGCATAAAACTTTCTTGCAAACATTAAAGTGCGGCACCGGATTCGGTCACTCCTCCGGAAATATCCTTCGCTGCCGAGCATGCATCATCACAACAGCCAGATCCCATGGCGCAACATTCGGTAACAGGATCAGTTCTTCCATTGACATCAGCTTCATGTCCGAGCCTTCACCCAAGGTCATTCCATCCACGTCAGCGGGATCAATGTTCATCAAATAAAACGCCTTGCGCACGACCCGCTTCCTGGTTCGCGGCAACACATAGATGGCTTCGTGATACCAGCTGCAATCACGGGCCTCGTAGTCCAGTTCCTCGTGAATTTCCCGTAACACGGCCTCACGCCCATCTTCCCCGATTTCAACCGCACCGCCGAACAGGGCCCAATGATTCCTGAGAGGAAGCCCCGGCTTGTCATCCCTCAGTTGAAACAGATAACGGCCGTCCGTCGAATGCAAAATCGCCGCGGCAATAAATTCGACCGGGAAGGCATATGGGGCGTCCAGATAGACAGGCGGCAGGCGCGAGGATGGATTGGTCATCAGGGACTCAGATTCGAATGGCAAAAGTAATGATGCCTGCGGTAATGCATAAAATTCCAGCCATTTTCCGCAGCGAGTAACGCTCTTTGTAAATCAATATACCGATCAGGCTGGCAAATAAAACGCTGGTTTCGCGCAGCGCCGAGACACCACCGGTCAGCCCCCTGCTCAAGGCCCACAGAAAAACGGAAAACGCGGTAACGCCGAGAAAACCCGAAATCAGGGCGAGGCGCCATTCACGGTAAACCGTCGTCCAGAGCGCATTGCCGCGCAGCAACGATATCAGCGCGACAAATGCCAGACCATCGAGAAACATCAGCCAGACCAGAAATGACAACCAGTCGCCGCTGACACGCGCACCATAAGCATCGAGTACCGTATAAGCAGCCACCATGAACCCGGTCAGAAACGCAGTGAACAGCAAAGCCATGCCGGGCCTGAAATCCTTCTCGTCCAAACGCATGGCGAGTATTCCGCCGGAAATCAGGAAAATGCCGCAGAGCTGATACCCGGTCGGGGATTCCCCCAGAACAAAAAAAGCGATCGCCGTGACCAGGATGGGACAGAAGCCCCGTGCCAGCGGATACGCCTGACTCAATTCTCCATGGCGATAAAGCCGGGCCAGACCGAGTTTGTAGCCGTTGTGGAGCAGCACGGAAAGCGCCAGGATCATCCACACCCGGCCTTCCGGGACACTGACAAAAGGCAGCACAATCAGCGCGACACAAGTGCTGAACATGTTCATGCCCGCCAGCCCGATCAGCTGGTCACCGCTGTTTTTGATCAGCGCATGCCAGGACGCGTGCAGCAAGGCTGCACCCAGCAAAGCAAGAATTACGGATGTTTCCAAGGTTCAGCCTTGTTTTGCCTGCAGATCAGCGCTGCCAAACCCTCAACGCTGGCGTCACCACTACCGCCCGCCTCAGCGCGGAACAGCCACCGCCACTTCCGCGAGCAGATCCAATGCGCCGGCAGCAAAAGCAAACATGTTGGCCACACGATCTGCACTGCCGGTTTCCAGCGTGCGTGAGGATTCCGCCAGCCCAGCCACCGCAAAGCAGGCATGCCCTGCCGGATAACCATACCGGCTGCCGGTCGGGCCGGCTGCGCCGGTTTCGGACAATGCCCAGTCCGATCCCACCTTGTCGCGGGCACGGCGTGCGGCGAGCAGCGCATAAGCCTCGGTCGCCGGCGTCAGCCCTTTCATGTCGGCATCGCTGATGCCCAGCAGTGCACGGCGGATGTCATAGGTGTAGACCACCAGGCCGCCACGGCAGCAGGCGGATGCACCGGGCACCGCCAGCAGTGCGGCATTGATCAATCCGCCCGCAGCCGATTCGGCCACGGTGATGGTTTGTTTGCGCGCAATCAGCAGTTGGGTGACGCGCTCGGCATGGGACAGCAGTTGATTGAGACTATCCACGCAGTGTTTTCCAGTTTTTCGGCAATTGTATTTCCTTGGCCACCGGGAATCCCAGCACACCGTTGTGCGCAAACACATAAATGCTGTTGCGGCCCAGGTCACCGGTCACCACCACCTGGAAATCTTCCGGCCGCCACACGATCGGCACCAGACGATCCGGATTATCGGACTCATGGAACAGTTTGGGGATGCGCCCGGCTTCGTGTTCTTCCTTCAGGTTCCACGTCGGCTTCTGCGTCCAGTCGCGCAGGATGCGCTCGAATTCCCGCGCCGGCATGCGCGACTGTTTGAACAGCTCTTCCCTGAATTTCTGTTTCGACCAGCCGCCGCCGGCAATGGTCTCGGCGATGATCGGCGACAGCAGCAGCAAGGGTCGCAGCGTGTCGTAACCCTGACCGACGCTGAACATGATCTGCCAGGAATACTGCCGCACCACGGCATCGGCGATATAGGGCAGCAACTCCTCAGGCGTCGCACCCGACACCGATGAAATGTGGTTGCCGCCTGTGTAACGACCGACCGACAAAGCATTGGTCCCGGCCTTGAAGCCGTAGTCCGCACAATTCGGCGGCCAGCCGATTTTGGCGGCGACATCTTCGTTCTCCGCCACCACCACGCGCCAGGTGTTGCCGAAGGTGGCCTTGTCGTTTTTGTGCGGCAGGAAACCGGCCACGTTACGCAAGTACAAGCGCCAAAAACGACCGACGGTCGTATTCGCCTGGAAGCCGTCGCGCATCACGCCCTGGGTGTAATTGAAACCGAGCTCCCTGATGATCGGACCGTTGAGCACGATCAGGTTGTCGCCGCCCGGCGTATTGCCGCTGTGTTCAACGCCGTAGTCGTGATCCACCATCGCTTCCACTGCAGCCACCAGCACCGGCATGTATTCCGGCCGGCAGCCCGCCATCACGCCATTGACCGCCACACTCCACACCGTCGCCGCACGATTGTCCGGCAGCATCACGCCCAGCACTTCATCGGCCTGGCGTTCGGTGTATTTGAGGAAGGCCTCGACCTTCTCCACCGTCGGCGGCACGATGGGCAGGCCGTCGGAGAGTTCATGCTGGACGAAATACTCGTTGATCTCTTCGAAGCTGCCGCTGCAGATAATGTCGCGCGGACCCGGTTCACCACCGACCGTCACCATCGCCGGTGTCTTGAACAGCGCGTTCAGCACGCCGTCCAGCGTCAGCTCACGCACGTTCTGCTGCAGCACCTCCTTGCTCTGCAGTCCGGGATGGCCGCGCACCGGCGCCACCGCGATGTTGGGAAAACCGAGTCCCTGTGACGCAGCCTTGGCCAGGGTCATGAAACTCTCACAGACCAGCGTCGCCGACGGAATGCCGACGGCTTCTGCCGCTACACTGGCCCGCAACACGGCGGGCGTGCAGCTGCCTCAACAACCCATCCCGGAGA
>CAZSIR010000039.1:15762-21096 GCA_964606765.1 uncultured Bordetella sp.
ACACTGGCCCGCAACACGGCGGGCGTGCAGCTGCCTCAACAACCCATCCCGGAGACGACGGCGTCGGCTCCGAGTTCGCGCAGTTTTTGCGGCAGGCTGGCTACGACATTGCGTTCATCGCTGCCATGCGTATTGCCGAACTGGTCCCAGTGCAGGAATTTCACGCCGGGATATTTCGCGCGCAGGCTTTGTTCGAGTTGCTCAAACACTTCGTTGCCGCGGAACACGTAGTCCCAGACCCAGGCCACGGTTTTGCCTTCGAGGGTGTCGAGGCGTTTCGCCAGCGGTTTCACCTTGGCCTGGCGCGGGCCGCGCGGCCACAGCGCTGCGTACTGAGCTTCTCTGTCGGTCATCGAATTCCTTTGCGGGTCTTCATGTTCAAATGCAAGGCCACTACGGCGGATCAGGGCTTTTCAAGCAGTCTGAACACGGTCACCTTGTGGCTGCCGCCTTCCTTCCGCTCTTTCGCGGTGGCGCGAATGATGCCGTAAATGACGTCCTCCCGGTCGCGGTCCCAGGCGATGCCCTGGCCGCGGATGTTCATCGGAATGATGTCCACGACTTCCAGCACCGATCCCGCTTTCGGCAGGCGCATGCGATACAACTCAGCCGGATCGTGGCCGGTCAGGTAAAGAAAACCGTCCGGCCCCCAGGACCCGCCGGAATTGCTCATGTCCTCGAACTTGTCGAGCAGCACTTTGGGGAGGGTCCACGACTGCAGCGGGCGGAAATCACGCGTGAACTTGATCATGACCGTGTTCAGCTTGTTGCCGTACGGCGTCTTGTTGGGTCCGAACAAACGGTCGTAGTTGGCAAAGGTCATCCACCAATGCCCGTCATGCCAGTCTATCCAGGTCAGCGATCCCCACTGGATGCCGAAGCTGTGCGTTCCGATGTGCTCCATCGTCCCGGCATCAAAAATTTCCACGGAACTGGTCATCGGCCATTCGGGATAATTGGAGTGGGCGGCATAAATTTTTCCGTCCCTCACCATTGCGCTGTCGAGGTGCTTGATCGGCCCTTCTTTCGGCCCCTGCCATTTTTTCACCAGCGCGCCGGATTTCTTGTCGTACTTGGCGATGCTGCGGTTATCGACCGCATAGAAGTGATCATCGTCGACGCCCACACCCTGATTCGCTTCCGGCACGGCGAACTCGGCGATCTGTTCCAGCACCGGCCGCGCCTGGGCCGGCAACACAAACAGCAGGGCCGCCATCATGACCGCGGCTTTCCGCGCAACCGACCATGCCAATGCCTTCATTGCACTCCCCCTTGTTGATTCAGACGATATGATAAAAAAATAACAATGCAATCAAATACTTAAATAACTTCTCGCCCTGGGATCAATGCATTGATCCTGGCCGCATCGTGTGTCGCCCCTCTTCGCGTTGCCCCTCTTGTTGTTGGATTTCATCAATCCGCTGCACACGTTGAATGTTCTTTGCATCTCGCAGGCGCTGAAGAATAACAAGGATATATGAACACCATTTGAAGCATGCGACGCGTCCACACAGTGAGCGTGCTGCCGATGTCCGCACACGCGGCAGCTATACTCGAAGTCCAGCGAAAGCCGCAACACACTCTGAGGAAAGCACCATCAATGAGCGACAGCAAGCTCCCCGCCACCACCATGGCACTGGCCACCTGGGCCGAACAATTCCGCCTCGAACAGGCGCCTGACGAAGTCGTGCAGCGCATGAAAGCGCTGGTGCTCGACCTGCTGCGCGTCACCGCAGTCGGCGCGCGGCTGCCGTGGAGCCGCGCCACACGCAAGCTCGCGTTGAAACTCGGCGGCAGCGGCAATTCCTCCATTCTGCTCTGCGGCAGCCGTATCGATGCGGCGCGCGCGGCCTGGGTGAACGGCGCCTACGCGCACGCCTGCGATCTTGATGACACGCACGTCGGCTCCATGCATCATGCCGGCGCGTCCATACTGCCCGCCGTGCTGGCGGTGTCCGAACAGGAAAACTG
This sequence comes from uncultured Bordetella sp., assembly GCA_964606765.1. GTDB lineage: Bacteria > Pseudomonadota > Gammaproteobacteria > Burkholderiales > SG8-41. The sequence continues at coordinate 17,734 of CAZSIR010000039.1, forward strand.
CGATGGCCGCGCGCTGCTCGAAGCCGCAATCATCGGCTATGAAGCCTCCCTGCGCATCGGCCTTGCCACACAACCCGCGCTGTTTCACCGTGGCTTCATGGCCACGCCGACCTGCGGCGCACTCGGTGCGGCACTCGCCGTCGGTAAACTGCTGAAGTTCAACGCCACCGATCTGGCCGGCGCACTCGGTGCTGCGGGTGCCTACGCCAGCGGACTCGCACAGTTCTATCACTCGGGCGGCGTCACCAAGCGCCTGAACGGCGCACTGGGCGCGCAATCCGGCGTGATGGCCGCGCTGCTGACCCGCGAGGGCGTCTGGGGCCCGCGCGACATTCTCGAAGGCGAAGCCGGATTCTTCAACGCGTTCTCCGGCAAATTCGACGCCGGCAAGGTCACGGATGACCTGGGCAAAGGTTACCGGCTGATGGAAGTCAGCACCAAGATTCATGCCGGCGCCGGCCGCCTGCAGGCCTCCGTTGATGTCGGTCTCGCGCTGGGTTTCGATCACCAGCTCAAGCCAGATCAGATCGTCGATGTCGAAGTCGGCATTCCCAAGGTCATCCAGGGCCGCCTCACCCAACTCAATCCGCCGGACCTGCAAAGTGCGCAGCTGAGCGTGCCCTTCAGCCTGGCCATGGCGCTTGCTCTGGGCCACAAACGCGGCAAGCAGGCGGCATTGCGCCGGGGCGATTACGAGACCGCCCTGAAATCGGCAGACATCCAGGCACTGTCCGGCCGCGTGCGCTGCGTGCTGGATGCCGAAGTCGAAGCCGGCACCAACACCGAAGAAGTGCCGTCGCGTGTCACCATCAAGCTCGACAACGGCCAGTCTTACACCGCCCGTGAGGCCCATCCGCGCGGCAGCCCGCACCGCCGCATGAGCTGGGATGAGCTGTCTGCCCTGTTCCGTGACACTGTGGGGGACGCGCTGCCGGAAAAGACGCTGGCCCAAATCCTTGACCTGGTTGCCGGACTCGACAAAAAAAGCCGTCCCGGCGATATCCTTGCGCTGTTTGTTGCGCCACAGGCCTGGCTGCAGCGCGACGACTGATCACCCTGCCGCCAAAACAACAAAACTGATACGAGGAGAAGGCTCATGAATAAAAGCATGAAAAAATTCGCCACCCTTTTGGCAGCATTGCTGCTGGCATCGACCGCTCCCGTTTTTGCCGCAGAGTCCTATCCGAGCCGGCCGATCCGCCTGATTGTTCCTTATCCCCCCGGCGCCAGTACCAACGACATCCTCGGCCGCGCACTGGCCCAGCGCATGACCATGGGACTGGGCCAGCAGGTGGTGGTCGACAACCGCTCGGGGGCCAGCGGCACGCTGGGCTCTGAAATCGCCGCCAAATCCACTCCGGACGGCTACACGCTGCTGATCGGGGTGGCCAGTCCGCTGTCCGTAGGCCCCAGCGTCTACAAACTCGGATTTGATCCGGTCAAGGACCTCGCGCCCATCGCACGCTTTGCGCTGATTCCCTATGTCATGGCGGTGCATCCCTCCGTACCGGCGAAGAACATTCCTGAATTCATTGCCTATGCCAAAGCCCGTCCCGGCAAGATCAACTTCGGATCATCGGGCAGCGGCGGCTCACCGCATCTGTGCAGCGAACTGTTCAAAACGATGACCGGTACCGACATGGTGCATGTGCCGTACAAGGGCGGCGCCCAGGCCATGCTCGACGTACTGAGCGGGCAGGTGCCGATGATCTGCACCGGGGCAACCGCTCTCTCCGGACATATCAAGTCTGGACGCCTGCGTGCGCTCGGCGTCGCCACGCTGGAACGCTCTGCACAGATGCCTGACCTGCCGACCATCGCCGAGCAGGGCGTCAAAGGGTTTGACGTCAGTTCCTGGAGCGGATTGCTGGCACCGGCGGGCACGCCGAAACCGATCATCGACAAGCTTTACAGGGAAGTCGCACGCATCGTGGCCACCGACGACATGAAAAAATTCATGCTGAATACCGGCGCGGAACCGGCACTGATGGCGCCGCAGGAGTTCGGCAACTACATCAAGTCGGAAATCGCGGTCTGGGCCAAAGTGGTCAAGGCAGCCAACATCCGCATCGATTGATGGCTCCAGGGAGCGTCAGGCGCCAACCTCGACCGCCTGCCGGATAAACGCCAGGGTTTCCTGTGCACAGCGGTCCGAATCGCTGGCCGCAACGTGGTAGGAATCGCCGGGCAGCACCAGCAGGCGTGAATCCGGAATCGCCTGCTGCCATTGGCGCGTGTTTTCCACGGAACCCAGCGCGCTGCCTTCAGTGGTCACCACCAGCGTCGGGCACCGGATTTTCGGAAGATCGGCAACGATGTTGGAAATCGGGATCACCTTCATGAATCCGACCTGGGTGGACGACGCGGTGCGGCCCATCAGTTTCGACCACCACTCCACGCCCTCCTGCGGGAAACCGCTGCCCAACCGTCCCGACATCGTCCGCCGCGCCCAGGATTCCACTCCGCCGGCTTGGGAAAACTCCGCGGTCCACGCGGGAATTTTTTCGGCAACCTGATCGCGCTGCGGCGGCGGTGTACCGACCACCGTCAGCGTGCGTACACGCTGCGGGTAACGAGCGGCAAAACGCCGCGCCACCGTGCCGCCGAGCTTGGCACCGACCAGATGGAATTTCGGCACCTGCAGCTTATCCATCAGCACTGCGTAATCATCTGCAATGCGATCCAGCGACCACGGAAAATTTTCCGGCATCGGCGTCGAATCCCCAAAGCCGCGCATGTCCGGCCGTACCACGCGAAAGTACCGCGCCAGATGCGGCACCCAGCCGAACCACACCGCGCCGGATTCGGCATTGCCGTGCAGCATCAGGACAGTGTCGGCCTCGCGCCAAGGATCGGTGAAATCGTCGAGCCGGTAAAACATCTCCAGGTCTGGCGTAATGCGCGCGCGGGACATCTGCGGACTCCCCTCAAAAAAAATCACCGCAGACCATTGCCGGCAGTGACTAAATTATTCAATAAAATCAAATATTTATGTTATCTCTCCCGTTGCACCAGACTGCGCAGCGTGCCAATGTCTTTCTGGATGATCTCGCAGACGTCGCCATCCTTCAGGTTGGGCTCGGTCGCATCATCCGTGCCCAGCCAGATCACGTCACCGGGATGCAGCGTCATGTACTGCGTGATCTTGGCGATGAAGTGCTGCGCGGAAAACAGCATCTTGCCGGTGTTGTAACCCGCGACGCGTTTGCCGTTCATGTGGATCTCGACGTCGAGGTTCATCGGATCAAGTCCGGTGGCGATGAACGGCCCCATCGGTTTCCAGGTGTCGCAATTTTTCGCGCGCCACAGCGTGCGGTCGGATTTCTGCCAGTTGCGCTCGCTGACGTCGTTGCCCAGCGTATA
>CAZSIR010000040.1:0-6428 GCA_964606765.1 uncultured Bordetella sp.
TCCTTCACCTGCACCTGGGCAAAGGTGTAATCAATGTCGGCATCGGGCCGCGACGGCGGGCCGACCACGCAAACTTTTGACAGCGACGATACGCCGCCGCCCATGCCGTCGAGCTGGCGGCCGTTGGGATCAGGGCTGCCGATTGCAGCAAGGAAAATTTCGTCCCACAAGGCACGATCCTGCGGCAGATCGCGCTGATTGAATACCACCGCGTTGCTGGTGCCCCCGCGCATGAATACGGCGGGCAATTTGAGCTGTTTCATGATGGCCTCCTGAACCTCTGATGTAAGCCCGATTATACAAATTACGGCAGCAACAATAACCAAGCCACGGCAATGCAAGCGCACCGCAGGATGCACCGGCAGGCTCAGACCACGACATCGTGCACCGACAATCCCGAACCTCACTCGACAAACAGCGTTCTCAGCGTTGGCGCAGTTTTATGTCACGACCACGGATATGGCGGTGTTCACAATATGGATATCAAACCATATCCAGTGCGCCAAAACCATTGCCGCTGTTCATCTTTCGCAGCGGATTGCGGTATTCTAGTGGCTATTGCCCTTCAAGGTTCGGGCGGCAGCCGCAAAAATCCGGGCGAACCGCCTCCAACACAGGAATCCATCATATGAAAAGACGTGCCGCCACCACCGCCAAACACCGCTCCGCCACCACCCGCAAACGGCCGGCTCGCGCAGCGAAACAAGCCCTCCCGGCGCGCACGCGCAACATCAGTCCCGCCGAATGGCAAGCCCGCGTGGAACTCGCGGCCGCCTACCGGCTGACTGCGATGATGGGATGGACCGACATGCTGGGCACGCACATTTCCTGCCGTGTGCCCGGCACCCATGACCAGTTCCTGATCAATCCCTATGGCCTGCTGTTCGAGGAAATGACGGCGTCCGATCTGATCAAGTGCGACATCGAGGGCCGCAAGCTTTCCGAGTCGCCCTACGAAGTGAACTCTGCCGGCTTCACGATCCACAGCGCGATCCACATGGGCAACCATGACGCCGAAGCCGTGATGCATTGTCATACCCAGCACGGCGTCGCCGTGGCCTCGCAGAAACAGGGCCTGCTGCCGCTGACGCAGATGGCGCTGACCGCCCTCTCCCAGGTGCGATACCACGACTTCGAAGGCGTGGCCGAAGACCACAACGAACGCGAACGCCTGGTGCGCGACCTCGGCGACGGCGGCATGCTGATCCTGCGCAACCACGGCACGCTGACCGTCGGCGCCAGCATCGGCGAAATGTTCGCGCGCATGTTCCGCCTCGAGCGCGCCTGCAAATTCCAGATCACGGCCATGACCGGCGGCGCAGAACTGAACCGCATCCCCAACGAGATCATCGACCACACCGTCGAACAGGGCGGGATGATTTACGGCAAAGGCGGCCGCGGCGCCGGCGGCAAGCTGATGTGGGCCGCGCTGATGCGCAAGCTGGACCGGGAATGCCCCGGATACGCAGCCTGACCGACCCAGCGCAGCTTTTGACTGAAACGGAAGCGGCCCTGCCGTTGGCATCGGCAGGGCCGCTTTTTTTGACACACTCCCTTCTGCAGCACCCGACTTGAAACCCCTGCCTTGAAACCCATCAACCTCATCACCCTGCTCACCCTCGCCATGCAGGGCGGCCACATGGGCAGCCGCGTCGTTGCTTCCCTGCTGGCCCTGAGCCTGGGTGCCGGCCCCATGCTGATCGGCGTGCTGATCGCCTCCTACTCCGTATTCCAGCTCGGATTCGCATTGATCGTCGGGCGCATTTCCGACCGCTACGGCTCACGCCGGCCGATGCTCGGCGGCGCCATCACCTTCGGCGCCGGACTCATCATCCCGATTGCCTGGCCCACGCTGCCGGCGCTGTTCCTGTCGGCTCCGCTGATCGGCACCGGTTTCGTGTTCTTCAATGTGGCCGCGCAAAGCCTGGTCGGCACCCTGGGCACACCGGCAGAGCGCACGCGCAATTTTTCAACGCAAAGCCTGGGCTATTCCTGCGGCCACATGATCGGCCCGGTGATTGCAGGCGTGATGATCGATCGCTTCGGATACGGCTCGGCCTATATCGCATTCGCCGTCCTCAGCCTGTGTCCGATTCTTGCCCTCGCGCTGTCCACCCGGCTCGGCGCCCAGGCCACCCGCAGCGAACCGCAGAAGAACAGCGCCTTTGAACTGCTGCGCCTGCCCTCCCTGCGCCGCATGATCATCGTCAGCGGACTGGTCACCACAGGCTGGGACCTGTACACCTTTTATGTGCCGATTTACGGCCACTCCATCGGCCTCTCGGCCTCCACCATCGGCACCATCCTCGGCGCCTTTGCCGCCGCCAGCTTCATCGTGCGTGTCGCCCTGCCGGTACTGACACGACGCTTCAGCGTCGAAAGCGTACTTGCCGCAGCCATGGGCATCGCCGCCATGCTGTTCATCCCGTTCACCTTCATCGAATACGTGCCGGCGCTGCTGGCGCTGTCCTTCGGCATCGGACTGACCCTGGGCGTCAGCCAGCCCCTGACCCTGAACCTGACCTACAACCGCTCGCCGGCGGGACGCGCCGGGGAAGTCACCGGCCTGCGCCTGACCATCAACAACGTCACGCATATCGGCGTGCCCCTGGCCGCCGGATCGGTGGGCGCCCTGCTCGGCATTGCCCCGGTATTCTGGGCCAGCGCGGCGATCCTGCTGGTCAGCGGCTGGCTGTCGCACATCGACCGCCGCGGATAAGACGGTTTACCCCCGCCCGGACGGCATGACCGGCACCACGGCAGCGCCCTATCCCCCGGTCGCGGCGAATCAAAAACCCCAAAAAAAACACGCGGCCATAAGCCGCGTGTTTTTTTACTGCGGGCCCCGGTATCGGGCTTATTCCTTGTAAGCGAGCTCGCGTTTCTTGCGCACCGCAGGCAGAACCATCACCACCAGCATCAGGATGGTCAGTCCGAGGAACACCGCGCTGATCGGACGCGTGAAGAACACGGTCGGATCGCCCCGTGAAATCAGCAGGGCGCGCCGCAGGTTCTCTTCCATCAGCGGTCCCAGCACGAAGGCCAGAATCATCGGCGCCGGCTCGCACTTCAGTTTGACGAACACATAACCCATCAAGCCGAAGAACACCGTCATGTAGATGTCGAGGTCGAGGTTGTTGACGCTGTAGACACCAATCGCCATGAACGTGAGGATGGCCGGGAACAGGATGCGATAGGGAACGGTCAGCAGTTTCACCCACAGCCCGATCAGCGGCAGGTTGAGCACCACCAGCATCGCATTGCCGATCCACATGCTCGCGATCAGGCCCCAGAACAGGTCCGGACGCTGGGTCATCACCTGCGGTCCGGGCGCGATACCCTGGATCGTCAGGGCGCCCAGCATCAGCGCCATCGTGCCGCTGCCCGGAATGCCCAGGGTCAGCGTCGGGATGAACGCGCATTGCGCGGCGGCATTGTTGGCGGACTCGGGACCGGCAACACCCTGGATGGCACCCGTGCCGAATTCCTCGGGATGCTTGGCCATTTTCTTTTCCAGCGCATAGCTGGAGAAAGCGCTGATGGTCGGTCCTGCGCCAGGCAGCGTGCCGAAGAATGCGCCGATCGCGGTGCCGCGCATGACCGGTCCGATGGACACTTTCAGGTCATGCAGGGTCGGATACAGGTGATCGATCTTCTTGGTCAACAAGTCGCGACCCGAGGCGTCCTGGCCTTTTTCCAGATTCGACAGGATTTCGCCGAAACCGAACAGGCCCATCGCCACCACGACGAAGCTGAGGCCGTCAGCCAGACCGGACATGCCGAAGGTGAAACGGGACATGCCCGAATTCACGTCGGTGCCGACAATGCCGAACAGCAGGCCGAGGAAAATCATCGCGATGGCCTTCAGCATGGAGCCGCTGGCCAGCACCGCGGAAGCGATCAGGCCCATCGACATCAGCGAGAAATATTCCGGGGCGCCGAACTTGAGCGCGATTTCGGCCAGGGGCGGGCCGGCAACGGCGATCAGCAGCGTGCAGACCGTGCCGGCGAAAAACGAACCGACTGCGGCAATGGCGAGGGCCGGACCGGCACGGCCGTTCTTGGCCATCTGGTAGCCGTCGATGCAGGTCACCACCGAAGCAGACTCGCCGGGCAGGTTGACCAGGATGGAGGTCGTCGAGCCGCCGTACTGCGTGCCGTAATAAATACCGGCCAGCATGATCAGCGCGCCGACCGGCGGCAGGTTGAAGGTCGCCGGCAGCAGCATGGCAATGGCGGCCAGCGGTCCCACGCCGGGCAACACGCCCACCAGGGTGCCGACAAACACGCCAATGAAACAGTACGTCAGGTTCTGCAGTGATACCGCAGTCTGGAACCCCAGGACGAGATTGGGAAATAGTTGTGCGAAATCCATTTTTTTATCTCCACCAGAACAGCGGGAAAGGCAGTTCAAGGCCCTTGATGAACAGCGCCCAGCAGCCGATGATCAGCAGGATGGCGACAACGATGGATTCCTTCCAGCGGAAATCCTTGCCTGCGGCGGAAGCCAGCAGCACCATCACGAACGATGCCGGCACAAAACCGACATGGTCGATCGCCCAGCCGAAAAATATGAAAGCGACACTCAGCAGCGCCATCGCTTTCCAGGCAAATTTTCCAACCCCCTCGCCCTGCACCTTGAATCCGGTGGTTGCGATCGCAAGGCCGAGCACGATCAGCATGATGCCGATCCATGTCGGGAAATATCCCGGCCCCATGCGACTGGCGGTGCCGAATGGATAATCCGTCGCGATGTAAATCGCCAAGGCGCCAAAGGCAATGAACATGACGCCGCCCCAGAAATCTTCCTGACTCGTGATTTTCAACTGAACACCCTCCTGATTTCAGAAACAGATGCCGGAACGAACCACACTTCCGGCTCGGTGTGCCGCACACCTTTACCAGCAATATTTATATGACTGCGGCAACTGCAAACAACTTTTTGATCCTGCCTGTTTGTGAACTGCTGTCGTGTACTGTGTTTGCCGTGACGGTGGTGATCCCTGTGCGATGCACTGCATGTGATACCACTCTCACACATTACGGAACCGGACTTTACACGAAGCCCTTACTCAAACAAAGCTTTTTTGCCTCTCGCATGGTGCGGCGCACAAAGCATTTTCAGCCATGCAAACGGATAATTGCACGCCTCAGAATTTGATTGCAGAACACGCAAGTCGGCGGCGGCATTTATAGGTTGTTGCGCTTACGCCCTGCTTACACTGGCTTGCGCGTGGCTGAACACCGCTGCCGCACGTTCGCGGTGCGCGGCGGGAAACACCGCACCGGGGACCGCCGCCGCTTGCGCAATTCAGAGGAGAAGCGCAGCGATATCTGCGCCCAATTGGTGCATGCGCAAAAAGCAGCCTGCGTAACAATTCATCAACGCCACCAATGACAGAACCCCGGTCGCAGCCTCCGCCTAATCCATCATCCCCACGCGCTTGGTCTTGATCAGCATGGTCAGCTTCTGCACCTCATTCCTGATGAAGGCGTCGAACTCTTCCGGCGTCCCCCCGGCCTTGACCAGGCCGAGCTGGTCCAGCCTGGCCTGTACATCCGGCATCTGCAAAACCCTGTTCATCTCGGCATTCAATTTATTGATGATCGGGCGCGGGGTTTTTGCGGAAACCTGCACGCCGAACCATACCGTCGCCTCGGCATTTTTGATGCCTTCTTCCGCCAGCGTCGGCACGTTGGGCAACACATCCTGACGCTTGGGGGCGGCCACTGCGAGAACCTTGACCCGTCCCGCCTTGATCTGCGCGTCGGCGCTGACCACCGTGGTGTGCATCACATCGACCCGGCCGCTCATGACTTCGGTCAGCGCCGGCGCCGACCCCTTGAACGGCACATGCACGATATCGAGGCCGGTGGCCGCGGCGAACAGCGCGAGGCCGATGTGCAGGCTGCTGCCGTTGCCTGACGATGCCCAGTTCAGCTTGCCGGGATTGGCCTTGGCATAGGCCACCAGCTCGCGGCCGTTGTTGGCGGCAAATTTGGGGTTCGCCAGGATCAGCAGCGGGCTGTAGCCGATGAACATCACCGAAGCAAAATCATTCAGCTGGTACGGCGATTTGCGGCGCATCACGATGTTGTTGACGCTGGGTCCCGGATTGGCATGCAGCAGCGTGTGGCCGTCGGGCGCCGCCTCAGCCGCCAGCTGCGCGCCGATGGAGCCGCCGGCGCCGGGCCGGTTATCGATGACGAACTGCTGCCCCATGGACTCGGACATTTTCGCCGCAAACAGCCGCGCCGTGATGTCGTTCGATGCGCCGGGCGGGAACGGCACGATCCAGCGCACCGGTTTGCTGGGATAGGTTGCCGCCGGGTTCTGCGCATGTGCGGCCGGCAGCAATGCCCCGGCCACAGCGGCGGCGACCAGCATCCAGGCGGTTTTTGTTTTCATCTTGGTTTTTGTTTTCATC
>CAZSIR010000040.1:6528-21049 GCA_964606765.1 uncultured Bordetella sp.
ATGCTACAGCAACAACCCGGCGCGAGCCGTCAGGACTTGCGGTTCAGCACTTCCGGATTGATCATGTTGACCGGCTTGCCATCGGCGTAAGCCAGTATCTGGTCGAATATGCTGCTGAAAATGCGCTCGTAACCGGCCCGCTCCACATAACCGATATGCGGGGTGCAGATCGCGTTGTCGAGCTGCAGCAGGGGATGGCCGGCATTGAGCACCGGCTCATCCTCGAACACGTCCACGGCCGCCATGCCGGGGCGCCCCAGCTTCAGCGCGTTTTCCAGCGCACCCGCCTCAATCAGTCCGGCACGGCTGGTGTTGACCATCAGCGCAGTCGGCTTCATCCGCGCCAGATCCGCGGCCGACACAATGCCGCGGGTGGCATCGATCAGCCGCAGGTGCAGCGTGATCACGTCGCTCTCTTCGAAAAACGCATCCTTGCTGCGCGCCGCCGAGTAACCGTCGGTACGCGCCCGCTCCAGCGACGCTTCGCGCGCCCACACCAGCACTTTCATGCCGAAGGCCCTGCCGTAGCCGGCGATCACCGCGCCGATACGACCGTAGCCGTATACACCCAGTGTCTTGCCGCGCAGGCCGTAACCCACGGAAGACTGCCAGCGCCCCGCTTTCAGCGCGGCCACTTCCTGCGGAATCCTGCGCATCGCGGCAATGATCAGTCCCCAGGTCAGTTCCGCGGTCGCATGCGAGGGCTGGCCGGGGTGCAGGTTGCTGCATAAAAGTATGCCCTGCCGGGTCAGCGCATCGACATCGACATGCGGATACACGCTGTGATGGCTCAGCAGTTTCATTTTCGGCAGGCGCGCGATCAGCGGCGCGCGGATCGGTGTGCGTTCGCGGATCATCACCAGCGCCTCGGTATCCTTCAGCCGTTGCGCCAGGATGTCGACATCCTTGGTGTGGTCATTCCAGACCGTCACTTCATGACCCTGCAGCTTGGCAAAGCAGTCGAGGCTGCGGACGACATCCTGATAGTCATCCAGTATCGAGATTTTCATGCAGGCGCTTTCCAGTTATTATTTAAGTATTTGATTTTATTTAATATTTATAGTCAACCCAGCCAGCCCTTGGCGCGCTGCGCCTGCAGCACTTCATCGACGATTTCCGGGGCACGGCCGACATAGGTGGTCGGATCCAGCGCCGCCTTCAGTTCATCCGCCGACAGCGCCGCCTTGACCTGCGCGTTCTGCATCAGCGCGCTTTCAAACGACACGCCGTTCTCGATGCCATGCATCGATGCCTCGTAGACCAGGTCATGCGCGGTCTGCTTGCCGACCTTGTCCGACAGCACGAACATCACGCGTTCCGACAGCAGGAAACCGCCAAGACGGTCCAGGTTCCTGCGCATCTGCTCCGCATCGACATGCAGATCGGCGATGACGTATTTCATCATCGCCAGCAGGCCGCCGGCCATCAGGCAGGATTCCGGCAACGCCTTCCATTCACCGCGCCAGGCCGAACCGTCGCGCTCATGCTCGATGATCGCCGACTCCAGCATCAGCGAGGCGTTGTAGCGCAAACCGCGGCTGATGCTGACCGCCGCCTCACAGCTTGAGGGATTGCGCTTGTGCGGCATGGTGGAGGAACCCACCTTGCCGGCGCTGAAGGGCTCATACAGTTCGCCGATTTCGGTGTGCTCGAGGATGACGATTTCGTTGGCGATCTTGCCCAGGGTCGAACCGATCAGGGCCAGCAGATTGACGTATTCGGCAAACCGGTCGCGCGCCGGCTGCCAGTTGATGTCGGCCACGCCGAGTCCCAGCCGTTTCATCACGCGCTGCTCCAGCGCCTTCGCTTTCGGACCGAAGGACGCCTGGGTGCCGACTGCGCCGACCATACCGCCGACAAACATGCGCGGCTCGAGCTGGCGCAGGCGCTCGTAATTACGCCCCATTTCCGACAGCCAGATGGCCGCCTTGTGGCCGAAGGTGATCGGCAGCGCCTGCACGCCGTGGGAGCGGCCGACCATCGGCGTGTCCCGGTGTTGTTCGCACAGTTTGACCAGTGCATTGCCGATCGCTTTCATGTCGCGCAGGTAAATGGCATGCGCGTCCCTGATCTGCAGCATGGTGGCGGTATCGAGCACGTCCTGCGTCGTCGGCCCGAAATGGATGTACTCGCCGTGTTCGGGCCTGCACAGCTTCTGCACCGCCTTCACGGCGGGCACCAGCGGATGCTTGATGCGGCGGATTTCCGCGGCCACTGCGGCAATGTCGACTTTTGAAATTTTCGCGTTGGCGGCGATTTCCTCCGCCGCCGCCTTGGGGATGATGCCCAGCGCGGCCTGCTCCAGCGCCAGCGCGGCCTCGAAATCAAACCACTTCTGCACGCGGTTGTGGTCGTTGAAAATATTGCGCAGCTCCTCGGTGCTCCACAGGTGCTGGATCAGTGCGTCGTCAAAAACTCCGGATGCCATGGCGGACTCCAATCGGTTATCGGTGAAAAATCAGGCGGCCAGCGCGCGGTTTTCCGGAACGTTCATGAACGATTCCATCGCATGCCAGAACTTGTGGCGATTGATGCCCAGCGTCGCTGCGTGGGCCAGCCCGGATACAAATACAAACTGCTTGTCCTTGTTCGGCAGTCTGGCGAAAAAATCCAGCAGGTCCGGCTCGGCGGCGATGCCGTCATATTCGCCGCGGATGATGCACACCGGGCAGGTGATTTTCGCGGGATCAACCACCGGCAGGTTGGCGCACATGTCGAGGTAGGTTCCGGTCGGCACCGAATCACCCAGCGGCAGCTCGGCATCGGCCAGCGCATCGGCCGCGATCATTTCCGAAGTCCCCGGCTTGTCGCGGGTGAACATGCTGTGGATGAAGGCACGATCGACCTTGCGCCGCGGACTGGCACGGTATTCCTCCACCTTCTCCCGGCGCTTGGCGAGGGTCGGCGAACCTTCGCCGGTGTAGACCAGCGCCGACACCATCAGGCGCTTCACACGGCCCGGGTTCTGCTGCGCATAGAGGGCCGCGCGCAACGCGCCCGATGAGCCGCCGTACATGCATACCGCGCGCACGCCGGTTTCGCGTTCGACGATCTGCATCGCCGCGGCAAGATCCTGGGCGCCGGATGCGATGTCGGAATTGCTGTCGGTGCGGTCCGAACGGCCATAACCCTCATGGTCCACCGTCCACACGTCATAACCCAGGCCGGCAAAATGATCCATCAGCGAATAGTCGCTGCGCCCCGGCACCTGGAGGTCGAAGCTCGAGCGCCCCGACGCCGAAGAGCCGTGCACCAGAAACAGCACCGGCGCCCCCTTGGCGGCGGAAGCGGCACACTTGCGGTACACGTAAAGTCTGACTCCGTTTTTTTGCGCCTGGTATTCCGCGCCGGCGATCTGTGCCATGCCCTGCTCCAATGAATAAATCGAGCGGCGATTATCGCACCGTCGCGTTCGATGCCGCGGCCCAGTCCGAATGCTGGGCATGGTGCAAAAGTGCGGGTGTAAAATTTGCTCATTCACCGCACCGGAGCGCGCCATGCCTGTCACCCCTGCAAAAATCATCAGTCTGAGCGCGCTTGCGCAGCGTATCCCCGACGGCGCAGCGCTGGGACTCGGCGGCGTGTTCCTCCACCGCGGTCCCTTCGCGCTGGTGCGCGAACTGGTGCGACAGCAGCGGAAAAACCTGGAGATCATCAAGCCCTCCCCCGGTTACGACCTCGACCTGCTGTGCCGCGCCGGCGCCGTGGCCAAAGTACGCGCCGGCATTGTCGCGATGGAAGGCAATTTCGGCATGGCGCGCTGGTACCGCAAGGCCATCGAGCGCAAGGAGGCGCACCTCGAAGAGCATGCCTGAATTACCCTGGTCTCGGGGCTGCGTGCAGCCTCCTACGGCATTCCCTTCCAGCCGGTCGCCGGCGTGCATGGCAGCGAACTGGCGCGCGTCAACAACTGGCAGACCCTGCGCGACCCTTACGGTTCGGGAAAAGAGGTTTATGTGATTCCGGCGATCCATCCCGATATTGCAGTCATCCATGCCGCCGAAATCGATGCGGACGGCAATGCCCGCGTCTACGGCTCACCGTTCTGGGATCATCCGCTGACCCGTGCCGCCCGGCGCGTGCTGGTCACCGCCGAGAAACTGGTGAGCACCGACCATTTGCGCGCACAACCCGAACTCACGCTGGTGCCGGGTTTCATGGTCGAGGCCGCGGCCATCGTGCCGAATGGCGCCTGGCCTGGATCCATGCATCCCGACTACGAAATTGATTACGCCGCGGTGGAACAGTACATGCAGGATGCCCCCGGCGTGCTGGAAAAACATCTTGCCGCCGCGCCTGAAACCGCGAATGCCGGCCGTTGCTGACGCGGCGCCCGTCATCCGCAGTTTTGCGCCGGTCGCCGGCCCTTCGGCGCGCGTGCTGATCCTCGGCAGCATGCCCGGCGTCGAATCGCTGCGCGCCGGGCGTTATTACGCCCATCCGCGCAATGCGTTCTGGCGCATCATGGGTGAACTGGTCGGCGCCTCGCCCGAGCTGTCGTATGCCAGACGCATCCGCCGCCTGCGCGAGGCCGGTATTGCGCTGTGGGATGTGCTCGCGGCCTGCATCCGTCCGGGCAGCCTCGACGCCGCCATCGACCCGGACTCGATCATCACCAATGATCTGCCGGCCTTCCTCGCGCGCCATCCCGCGATCTCCCATGTTTTTTTCAACGGCGCCACTGCGGAACGCTGTTTCCGCAGGCACGTGGAGCCCGCGCTTGAAATCGCCGCGTTTCGTCTGCAGCGCCTGCCATCGACCAGTCCGGCCCATGCCGCGCTGTCGTATGCGAAAAAACTGCGCAGCTGGTCGGTGATTAGCAGAGCCCTCGCGGCCCGATAAAAATTACAATAAAATCAAATACTTATAAATGAACGCACTAGTCCTGTCGATTTTGGCTGCGTTTTGCTTCGGCACCGGCATGATCACGGCCCGCTGCGGCCTGCGCCATCTCGACACGCGCTCCGGCGCCGCCATCAGCATTCCGACGGCGACGCTGCTGTTCATCATCGCGGCGCCGTTCATGATCGAATGGTCGGCTTTCAGCCTCGCTGCGGTACTGGTGTTCGCGGCGGTCGGCCTGTTCTACCCGGCCCTGGTCACGCTGCTGACCTTCCGCGCCAACGAAGAACTCGGTCCGACCATCACCAGCGCAATCTCGGGCACGGCGCCGCTGTTCGCGATGCTGGCAGCAGCCTTGTTTCTGCACGAACAGGTACCGCCGCAGGCCGCGCTCTGCGCGCTGGGCGTCGCCGCCGGCGTCGCCTTGTTGTCGTGGCAGCCCGGTGCGCTGCGCAGCGGATTCAGCGGCCGCGCGCTGCTGTGGCCCATCGCCGGCGCCATCGTGCGTGGCGTCGCCCAGGCCGGCGCCAAGGGCGGCCTGCTGCTGTGGGGCAACCCCTTCGCCGCGAGCCTGATCGGTTATCTGGTCTCCTCAGGCGCAGTGATCGGCGCGGACCGCCTGCGTCACGGCGAACGCAAAAAAGTCCGCCGCGCGGGTCTGCTGTGGTTTTGCGCCACCGGCCTGATCAACGGCGGCGCGATGGTGCTGATGTATTCGGCGCTGACACTGGCGCCGGTATCAACCGTGGCGCCGGTCATCGCCGCCTATCCGCTGGTCACCACCCTCATCAGCGCCACGCTGCTGCGCGGCGAAATCATCAACGGCCGCATCATTGCCGGCACCCTCATCACCGTCGGCGCCATCGCATGGCTTGCGGCTTCGCGCACAAACTGATCCTTCACGCTGGTTATACTGACGCCATGAACTGGACCCCTTTTTCATTCATCGTCGTCCATCTCGCGCGGCAGATCCGCGCCGGCGAGATCACCTTCAGCGGCGTCAACTCGACGCTGCCGATGCTGGCCTGCCTGCTCGCCAAACGCGCCTACGATTTTGATTTCACCTACATCAATGTCGCCGGCGGCGTCGAACCGCAGCCGGTCACCATTCCGCAGTCCAGCAGCGACCCCGCCATCGTGCACGGCTCACCGGCGATTTTCGCCAACCAGGATTTCTACGACCTCTGCGCACGCGGCGGCCTGGACCTGGTGTATCTCGGCTGCGCGCAGATCGATGCCGAGGGCCGCACCAATGTGTCGGCGATCGGTTCCTGGGAAAATCCGAAAGTGCGGCTGCCCGGCGGTGGCGGCGCCGCGGTGATGCTGCCGACGGCAAAACGCGTCGTGACCTGGCGCACCGGCCACAGCCCGCGCGCGCTGGTCGACAAACTCGATTTCGTCACGGCATCGGGCAACATGACCGCGCTGATCACGCCGCTTGCCGTGTTCACACGCGAACCACGGGCCGGTTCACGCTTCATTCTCGAGTCGTACCATCCCGACACCACCCTCGCCCATATCACGGCACATACCGGATTCCGGTTTGATGCCGCGCAGGCACAAGCGGCTTTACCGATGACTGCGCGCGAACGTGATGCATTGATCGCACTGGATGCCGGAGAACAATTCTCTGCCGCAGTAAACCACTGATGGCGCCGTGCTAGCATCAGGGCCTCATAAAATCTCCAGCCCACATGCTTCCGTTACAAGGTATTCGCGTCGTCGAATTCTGCCAGGTTCTGGCAGGCCCCTTTGCCGGCTGCCTGCTCGCCGACATGGGCGCCGATGTGATCAAGGTTGAATCCCCCGAAGGCGACCTGATGCGGCAGTGGCCGCCGATCCTTGACGGCTACAGCCAGTACTTCGCCTCGGTCAACCGCAACAAGCGTTCGGTGGTGCTGGACCTGAAAAGCGAATCCGGTCGCGCCGCCGCGCGCCAGCTGGCCTTGCGCGCCGACATCCTGCTGGAAAATTTCCGTCCCGGCGTGATGGCGAAGTTCGGGCTCGATTACGCCAGCCTCGCAAAAGATCACCCTGCCCTCGTTTATTGCTCGGTATCGGCCTTCGGCCAGACCGGACCCCGCGCCGGCGAAGGCGGCTTTGACATGACGGTGCAGGCAATGAGCGGCGTGATGAGCGTCACCGGCGATCGCGACGGCCGTCCCGCCAAATGCGGCATCCCCATCGCCGATTTTTCCGCCGGCCTGTATGCCGCCTTCAGTGCAGCGGCGGCCTTGCACAAGGCCCGCGCCACCGGCCAGGGCGACTGCGTGGACGTCTCAATGCTCGGCAGCATGCTCGGCATCGCCAACCTGCAGACCAGCGAACTGTTCGGCACCGGGCGCGATCCGGTGCGCCTGGGTTCGGCGCATCCGATGAACGCGCCCTACGCCGCATTCTGCTGCCGCGACGGTTATTTCGCGCTGGCCGCAGGAACCAACAAGCTGTGGGAAGCCGCCTGCGCTGTCATCCAGCGCGACGATCTGCCCAGGGATCCGCGATTTGCCACGCCGACGCTGCGCGCCCAGCACCAGGATGCGCTGCGCGAACTGCTGGAAACGGAATTCGTCAAACATGATGCCAAGGACCTGTTGAGCCGCATGAACGCCAGCGGCGTGCCCTGCGCGCCGCTGTACAATTATTCGCAGGTGCTGGCCGATCCGCAGGTCAGGCACATGGAATGGGTGCAGGACATGACCCTGCCCAACGGCGTCGCCAGCAAAACCGTGGTTTCACCGCAACGCGTATCCGGCCGGCGCCTGGACGTGCGCCGGAGCCCGCCGGCGCTCGGTGCGCATACGGCCGAAATTCTTGCCGAACTGGAGAAGACCCCATGAAAAATACCGCGCGCTTCCGTCATTTCATCGCCGAGTTCACCCGTCTTGCCGAAAAAAGCGGCGGCAATGAAAAGATCATGCTCGACACCGGCGGCAGCCTGCTGGCCGATCTGATCAAGCACGATGACTGGCTGCCCGATGAATGCGCGCAGCCGCATCCGCAGTTCTACCAGCAGTACCTGCTCCATTGCGACCCGCTGGAACGTTTTTCCGTGGTCAGCTTCGTCTGGGGCCCGGGACAGAAAACGCCGGTGCATGACCACATGGTCTGGGGCATGGTCGGCATGATGCGCGGCGCCGAGTCCTGCCGCCGCTTTGAACAGAGTTCCGCCGGCAAACCGATGATTGCCAGCGAAACAGGGCGATTGCTCGCGGGCGAAGTCGACAAGGTGTCGCCCACCGTCGGCGATATCCACGAAGTCGCCAATGCCTACGATGACCGGGTGTCGATCAGCATTCATGTGTACGGCGCCAACATCGGCGCAGTGAAGCGACACGTGTTTGATGCCGCCACCGGCATCGACAAACCCTTTGTCTCCGGTTACTCCAGCCCGCAGATGCCGAACATCTGGGACCGGTCAGCCGAAGTGCGCGCCACCCTGACTCCCGCCGCCTGAACCATGAGCGACGAACTGCTGCGCAAACACGAAAACCATGTCACGCGACTGACGCTGAACCGGCCGCAGAAGGCCAACGCGCTGTCGGCCGCGCTGGTCGAAGCGCTGATTGACGCCGTCGAATATGCCGCCACCGACGGCACGCGGCTGCTGATCATCGACGGTGCAGGCCCGCATTTCTGCGCCGGCTTCGATTTCACCGATGCCCAGGCACAAAGCGAAGGCGAGCTTGCACTGCGCTTCATCCGCATCGAAACCCTGCTGCAGGCCCTGTACCATGCGCCCTGCGCCACACTGGCGCTGGCGCATGGAAAAGTTTTCGGCGCCGGCGCCGATATCGTCGCCTGCTGCGGCATGCGAATAGCCGCAGCCGGAACCACCTTTCGCATGCCCGGCCTGCGCTTCGGCGTGGTGCTTGGCACCCGCCGGCTCGTGCATCGCATCGGAGCCGACAAGGCACGTGAAATCCTCTCGACCTCGCGCAGCTTTGATGCCGCCGAAGCGCTGGCTTCAGGATTCCTCACCGGCATTGCAGCGCAGGAGGAATGGCCAGCCGTCATCTCCAATGCGCAGCATGCCGCTGAAGCCCTCGCACCCGCAGCCGCTGCAGCCCTGCATCGCCGCAGCGTGACCGACAGCCGCGCCGAGGACATGGCGGAACTGGCGCGCTCGGTCAGCACACCGGGCCTGAAGGAACGCATCCGCAAATACCGCGAAACCGGCAAGTAAAACCAAGAGGACAAGAAAGACATGAGCAATGCACTGCCCGCCACCATGAACGCCGTTGAAATTTCAGCGCCCGGCGCGCCCGAAGTGCTGAAGCCTGTCGTGCGCCCTTTACCCGTACCCAAGGCGCATGAGGTGCTGGTCAAGGTCACGGCTGCAGGCATCAACGGCCCCGACATCCTGCAGCGCAAGGGACTCTATCCGGCGCCCAAGGGCGCATCCGACCTGCCGGGTCTGGAAGTCTCCGGCGAAATCGTCGCCAAAGGTGCGAACGTGCAGCGCTGGGCGCTTGGCGACAAAGTGGTCGCACTGACCAACGGCGGCGCTTACGCCGAATATGTCGCCGTCAATGCCGAACACTGCCTGACCGTGCCCGAGGGCATCAGCATGGTCGATGCGGCCGGCCTGCCTGAAACCTTCTTTACCGTATGGAGCAATGTGTTCATCGGCGCCGGACTCAAGGCCGGCGAGACTTTTCTGGTGCACGGCGGCGCCGGCGGCATCGGCACCACCTGCATCCAGCTCGGCAAGGCTTTCGGCGCCAAAGTCATCGCCACCGACAGTCCCGAGGCACGCTGCCGGCTGTGCAAGGACCTCGGCGCCGATCGCGTGATTGATTACCGCGCCGAGGATTTTGTCGAGGTGGTGCGCGCCGAAGGCGGTGCCAATGTCATTCTCGACATCGTCGGCGGGCCGAACATCGAAAAAAACCTCAAGGCCGCCAGTCACGATGCGCGCATCATCCAGCTTGCCTTCGGCGCCGGCTCAAAAGTCGAAATCAACCTGATGCCGGTGATGCTGAAACGCCTGACCTACACCGGCTCCACGCTGCGCACCCGCCCCGATGCGTTCAAGGCGCGCATCGCGCGGGAACTCGAGGTGCAGGTATGGCCGCATATCGCCGGGGGCCGGATCAAGGTGGTGACGCACACCGTGCTGCCGTTGCAGGACGCGGCAAAAGCCCATGCCATGATGGAATCCAGCCAGCACACGGGAAAAATACTGCTGAAGACGGGCTGACCGGAGCCAGCAATGCACAAAGAGGCGCTTATGCCGCCTCGGGCAGATCCGTGTCGGGCAGCCGGCGACGCAGCAGCGAAACATCCTGCATCTCGGCAATGGTGCACGCGTAATCGATGTTCCTGCGCGCAATCGAATAATAAAGATTCTCGCCCTTGAAATGGCTGTCGCCGAAACGGTAGACGCCGCCCAGGTCTTCTTCGAGGCGCTTGCGCGCGCCGGCAAAAAACCCCGGGGTCTTGAAAATCAGGTCCTCGGGCGAGGCAAACACGATTTTTTCCTCGCCATTGTTGTCGACCTGCCGCGCGATGCCGCCGAGCACGAATTCAGGATACAGGCGGTCCCGGCATTTCTCGAGGTAATAACGGTCCGCCATCTGCGCGAGGATATCCGCGCTGCCGAGAAGATTGCCGACCATCCGGTACTGGGGCTCGATCTGGATATTGCCCACCGGAACTTCATAACCGGTGAAATGGACGATGCGCGCCGCCGGGTCCGCAAGCTCTTCCAGGCCGACTTCGGGCAGGTACCAGGACATGAACTCCGCACCGCGGCCGACATGGGTGCGGGTGTATTCGGCTCCATGCCGCTTTTCGGCGTCATCCAGCCGGCGCAGGTAACCGATGTCGTGAAACAGCGCGCTCACGGTGCCGAGCTGGAACAGGCGCTCGTTCATCACCAGCGTGCTGGAAGCCTGGGCGCAACCATCCATCAACCGCGACATGGCCAGGGTCACCTCGAGGATGTGCTGGATGTCGTGATAATCGGTTTCGCAGGGATGGTAGCCCGGAAACTCACCGCGGTAGAGACGGCCGATGTCGGCGAATACGCGCAGCATTCCTGACGGAAACTCCCTGCGGTACAGCCGTTCGTAGATTTGGGCGACTTCGAAGGAAACCGACACCGGATCCATGGTATCGACCTGGTTGGTGACGTCCAGAGTCGACGGGCGGTGCTCCTGGGATTCCGGATTCTGCTTCATCTGCTCATCTGCAACGGGGTTTGCAGCATCATTTTGTTGTATCCGAATATAGTAACTATAATGTCACGGCACTTGCAATGCCGGCGTAATCTCCAGCATCGTCGGGCTTGGCGCCGGTAACGGGTGGAATGAAGGCCGTCTGCCGGGGCGGTAAAATCTGTCCAATAAATCACGGTGTTAATGCCATGCACCCGCAAACTGTTTACGCCAAGACCTCCAAAGGTGTCCTTGATTTCAAGAACAAGAACATCAAGCTGGATCGCAGCTCCGGCAACATTTTCCTGTCAGTGGACGGCAAATCGACCTTTGCCGAACTGGTCGCCAAAAGCAAGCTCGAACCGAAAGAGGTCGAGGGCATTCTGGAGGAACTGACCAAGGGCGGTTACGTCAAGGTTTTCTCCACGCCGACGCCTGCGCCCGCAGCCAAGCCCGCGGCCGCACCGGCAGCCCCCGGGCGCGCGCCGGCGCCCAAAGCCGCGGCGCCCGCGGCCGATGACGGCGAAATGGATCTGGACTTCACTTCCCCCGAAGCCGTGGCCCAGGTCAACGCCGAAGCCGAAGCGCGCAAGGAGAAGGAAGTCCAGGCCAAGGCCCGCGCCCAGGCCGCCGCCAAGGCCGCCATGGAAGCCAAGGCGCGGCAACAGGCTGAAGCCCAGGCCCGTGCCGCTGCCGATGTCCGCGCCAAGGCAGAAGCCGAGGCCAAGGCCAAAGCCGACGCCGTCGCCAAGGCTGCAGCCGAGGCGCGCGCCAGGGCGGAAGCCGAGTCGAAAGCCGCCGCCGACGTTCAGGCCAAAGCCGCCGCCGCGATCCGCCTCAAGGCGGCGCAGGAAGCCTCGGCCAAAGCGGAGGCCGAAGCCCGCGCCCGGGCGCAATCCGAAGCCCGCGCCAAAGCCGAAGCCGTGGCCAAAGCCAGCGCTGAAGCCAAAGCCAGGGCCGAATCCGAAGCGCAGGAAAAAGCCGAAGCCGAAGCCAATGCCCACGCAGCGGCAGAGACCAAGGCAAGGGAAGCGCTCGAAGCCCAGATGAAGGCGATGGCCGAGGCCCTCGCCCGCGCCCAGGACTCCGCAAAACGCGAAGCCGAAGCCCGTGTCCGCATGGAGGCGGAGATCAAGGCCCGCCTCGAGGCCGAGCGCAAGGCGGTGGAGGAAGCGGAAGCCCGCGCCAAGGCCGCTGAAGATGCCGTGGCACAGGCGCGCCAGATGGCGGAAGAAGCCGCGCGCACCAAAGCTGCAGCGGAAACCCGGGCGGCGACCCAGGGATCAGACCCCGAGTCGCAGGCCAAGGTTGCCGCGGCCATGAAGGCACTGGAAGAAGCCAAGGCCAAGGCGCGCAGTGAGGCCGAGGCGCGTGTCGCTGCCGAAGCCCGCGCCAAGGCGGAAGCCGAAGCCCGCGAGAAAGAGGAAGAGCAGCGCAAACTGGCGGAAGAAGCGGCGCAAAAAGCCCGTAGTGACGCAGACGCAAAAGCCAGGGCCGAACTCAAGGCCCTGAAAGAACAGGCGCGCCAGGCCACCGCTGAAGCAGAAACGCGCGCTGATGAGGAGCGCCGCGCCCGCGAGGAAATGGAGTCCAGAATCGCCGCCGAGCGGCATGCCCGCGAAGAGGCGGAAGCCAAGGTCGCCGCCGAGCGGGAATTGCGCGAAGAGGCGATACGCCAGGCGCAGGCCGAAGCCGAAGCCAAGGCCCGCGCCGAAGTCGAAGCAGTCATCGAAGTGGAACGCCGCAAGCGGGAAGAAGCGGAGAAAAAAGCGCAGGCTGAAATTGCCGCGCGCACCGTGGCCGAACGCAAAGCCCGCGAGGAAGCCGACCGCCAGCTCGAGATCGCCCACAAGGCCCGCGAGGATGCCGAGCGCCTCGCCCGCACCGCCGGCACCGGCGAAAGCGAGGAAAGCAAAAAAGCGCGTGAAGAAGCCGAATACCGCGCCAAGATGGCGGAAGCCGCGGTGGTCAAGGCCAAGGCGCAGATGGAGGCCGAGCGCAAAGCAAGGGCCGAAGCCGAAGAACGCGCCAAGACCGAAGCGGTGGCCCGTGTCGTGCGCGAGCAGGAGCTGCGGGAAAACGCCGAAAGCACGGTCAAATCACGGGTCGCTGAAGAATTGCGTGCCCGGGCGCGGGCTGAAGCCGAGGCGGATGCCCGCTACCGCACCGAAGCCGCAGAACGCGCCAAAGCCGCTGCTGCCGACCGCAAGCTGCGCATGGAATCCGAGGCGCGCGACGCCGCATCCTCCTTCCGCTCCGACAAGAAACCCCGCAACAAGGGCATCATCGCCATCATCGGACTGTTCGTCCTGGTTGCCGCCGGACTGGCGGCGCTTCAGCTGATGCCGCTGGGCGGCTATATTCCGGCCGTGCAGGAACTCGCCTCGCAGCGCTTCAAGCAGCCCGTGCGCATTTCAAACATGCACTACAGCATCTACCCCGAGCAGATGCTGCGCATGGAGCAGGTCAGCATCGGCGGGGCCCAGCAGATCAAGGCCGATACCATCAGCATTCCGATGATGCCGTGGACCCTGCTCCTCGGCGCCCGGGAATTTGACACGGTCAATGCCAACGCGGTGGTGATCGAACCCGCCGGCCTCGAGCTGCTGGCGGCAATGTCCAGGCCTGCCGACGGCGCGGCACTGCGCATCGACCAGCTGCGCATCACGGGCATCAAGGTCAACGGCCTGCCCCTCGACATCCCGCAGTTCGAGGCATCCATCAATTTCGGCCGCAACGGCGCCATGCAGAAAATGCGCCTCAGCGACGGCAAGATCACCGTCAATGCGACCCCCAAGGACAACGGGCTGGCGCTTGCAATCGATGCCCGCGAATGGCAGCCGCCGGTCGGACCGGCGCTGCAGTTCAGCGATCTGACGCTGTCGGCACAGGTCGACCGGCAGCAGGCGACGGTCAATGCGTTTGAAGGCCGCCTCGGCGGCGGCCGCATCAAGGGCGCGCTGAAAGCCACCTACGGCGCGGCCATCGCCGTCGAAGGCGAATTCAACCTTGAAAACGGCAGGCTGCAGGAACTGCTGCCCGCCTATACCCGGGAATTTTCAGCCACCGGCTCGCTCAGCACCAACGGCAGTTATGCACTGAGCGGAAAAAACCTGAAATCCCTCTTCGAAACCAGTGAAGCCGAGGCCTCCTTCAGCATCAGCACCGGCGAGCTCAACAACATCGACGTCGTTCGCGCCATCCAGTCGCCCTCGGCCAGCGGCACCCGCGGCGGCAAGACCCGCTTTGAAACGCTGAGCGGCGCGGTCAGCATCAACGGCGGGCGCCTCAATTACAAACAGCTGCAACTCACTTCCGGTCCGCTCAACGCCAGCGGCACAATCGCCGTCAGTGTTGATGGCGCACTGTCCGGACGCATCAGCGCCGAACTCGGCAGCAAGGGCCTGCTGGTCGCGCGCGGCAACCTTTCCGTGGCCGGTGCCGTTCGCGATCCGCTGCTGCGCCCCTGATCACCGCTTCAGCACGTAAAAAAGCCCGCGCCAAGCGCGGGCTTTTTATTG
>CAZSIR010000041.1:0-19852 GCA_964606765.1 uncultured Bordetella sp.
GCCAACAACCTGGTGCAGGAAGTCAAAGGCCAGGGCGTGGTCGGCGCACAGCCCACGCTGAAACCAGGGGAAAGCTTCGAATACAGCAGCGGATCCATGCTGGCCACGCCGGTCGGCACCATGCGCGGCAGCTACCAGATGGTGGCCGACGACGGCACGCGTTTTGATGCGCCCATTCCGGAATTCACGCTGTCCGCCCCCCGCGTGCTGCACTGAACAGCACGGACGTGGCAGGCCGCAGGACGTTTATTGCGCTTCAGGTCTTGCCGGCTTCGTCGTCATCTTCATCGTCGCGCCGCGGCCAGGTCAGCCAGACGATGCCGCCAAGCAGCGCCACGGCCACTCCCGCTTCCAGCAGGTACCACATCAATCCCGTCATGAATCCGGTTTCCGTTTGAAAAATAACTGATGCAAGCGCCCGACTTTAACAAATTCCCGCCGTTCTCCGAGGGGACTTCCTCCGGGGCGCCCCCCAAGGGGACTTCCTCCGGGGCGCCCCCCAAGGGGACTTCCTCCGGGGCGCCCCCCAAGGGGACTTCCTCCGGGGCGCGCATGCTCGTTGCCGCGCTGACGGCGATCATTGCAGTGACGGCGTGCCGCTCGACGCCGGAACAGACAACGGCGTCACCGCCTGCAGTCACCATCCCAGCGCCTGCGCCTGTCACGGGATCACCCCCGGCCGCCGCGCTGCCGGAACCCGCGCCCGCAACCAGCATGACGCCGCCCCTTGCCGGCAATCACCTGCGTCGCGGCAACTGGTCGGATCTGCCGGGATGGCGCGACGACAACCCTGCGGCAGCATGGAACGCCCTGCTGGGCAGCTGCGGCTCCCTAAAGACGCAGAATGCCTGGCAATCCGTCTGCGCCGCCGCACGATCGCAGCCCGCCCCTGACCGCAACGCGGCACGCCAGTTTTTCGAGTCTCATTTCACGCCGTATCTGCTGCTGCAACCCGATGGCGGCAGCGAGGGCCTCGCCACCGGCTACTACGAGCCCCTGCTGCGCGGCAGCCGCACGCCGACGGCGCGTTATCGTTATGCGGTCCATGGCGTCCCTGAAGACCTGATCAGCATCGACATGCCCGCCTTCGGCATCGAATCGCGCGAATCACGACTGCGCGCGCGACTCGACGGCAAACGTGTGCTGCCCTATTACGATCGCGCACAGATCGAAGCCGGCGCCGCGCCGCTGCGCGGCCGTGAAATCGCCTGGGTCGATGATCCGGTGGAGCTTTTTTTTCTGCAGATCCAGGGCTCGGGCCGCATCGATCTTGAAGGCGGCGGCGTGCTGCGCGTGGGTTTCGCCGATCACAACGGACATCCCTATCGCTCCATCGGCCGCCTGCTGATCGACCGCGGCGAACTGCCGGCAGAACGCGCATCAATGCAGGGCATCAAGGCCTGGGCGCAGCAGAACCCGGACAAACTGCGTGAAGTGCTGGATTACAACCCGCGCTACATTTTTTTCCGCGAACTGCCGCCCGGCATCAGCGGACCACTGGGCGCGCTGGGGGTGCCGCTGACTGCGCGGCGCTCGATTGCCATAGACCCGCGCTTTGTGCCGCTGGGCGCGCCGGTGTTTCTTGCCACCACCTGGCCCCTGAGCAACAGGCCTTTGAACCAGTTGATGCTGGCGCAGGACACCGGTTCGGCGATCCGCGGCGCCGTGCGCGCTGATTTTTTCTGGGGCTATGGTGATGAAGCCGGGCGTGAAGCCGGGCGCATGAAACAGGCCTTGCGCATGTGGGTCTTGCTGCCGCGGGATTATCCGCTCGGCGCTACGGCAGCGCCCTGAGGCCAGCCCGCTTGGCAATTAATGTAAATATTTGATTTTATTGATATTTTCATTGACCGGGTTCGCCGCCATCAGGTCTGCAATGACCACACGCCGTCCCAGTCCGCCGGCGGCGGGGTTTTCCGGTAGATCGCACAACGCTCCAGATAGAGCTGGGTCGGGCGATCACCGGGATGTGCCTTCAGTATGTCGGCAAACATCTTTGCCGCGCGATCCCATGCGCGGTTGCGGTAATGCGCCACCGCTTCCGCAAACGCAAAAATGATTTCATCCATGTGCGGAAAACTCTCCGCGCTATGGTGCTCCAGCACTTCGCAGATGGCCACCGGCTTCAGCATGCCGCGGGCGCGGATCAGGTCCAGTTCGCGCAGCCGCATCGGCTTGGGCAGGCGCGCCGCGGTCGATTCGCAGATCAGCACGCTGGTGCCGTAGTACTTGTTGGCGTTCTGCAGGCGCTCGGCAAAATTGACCCTGTCGCCGATCACCGTGTATTCGAGCCGTTTTGGCGAGCCGATGCTGCCGGCGACCACATCGCCGGTGCTGATGCCGATGCCGACCCGAATCGGTTCGTGCCCCGCCGGAGCACGGCGGCGGTTCAATTCGCGCAGGGCAACCATCATTTTGCTGCCCACGGTCACCGCGTTCTCGGCATCACTCTGCGTCGCGCGCACCGAACCGAACACCGCCATGATCATGTCGCCGATGTATTTGTCGAGGATGCCGTTATGGGCAAACACGATGTCGACCATGTCGGTGAAATAGTCGTTGAGCATGGCCACGGTTTCCCTTGCGCCCAGGCGTTCCGACATGGTGGTGAAGCCGCGGATGTCGGAGAACAACACGCTCACTTCGCGGTTGGTGCCGCCGAGCGCGGCATCGCCGCCGGCCAGCAGTTCGTCCATCACCGCCTTGCTCATGTAGCGCGACATCGTGTTGCGCAGCCGCTTCTCCCGGGTGATGTCCTCCATGATCAGCATGGATCCGAGCTGCTCGTCGCGCAAATCCTGCAGCGGCACCGCGGTCATGTTCACAGACACCACTTTCCGCCCGTCCAGCACCAGGTCCGAGTCGACCGTGCTGTCGGTCCTGCCGGTGCGCCGCACCTTGTCGAGACTGTTGGTCACCCAGCTGTTGTCCCCGCCGAACACCTCGGCAACCCCGTGATTGACCATGTCCGGCTCGCCGCGCTGCAGGATGCGCAGCGCCGACTGGTTGACCTTGCTGATCACGTTGCCCTTGTCCAGCGTCAGCACGCCGTTGCTCATGCTGCGCAGGATGCTTTCATTGTAGTTGCGCGAGTTGCTGACATCCTCGAACAGCTGCGCGTTCTCGATCGACACTGCGGCCTGCGCGCACAGGGCGCCGAGGCGGCGCTGATCGTTGGCGGTAAACGACCCCTCCTTCTTGTTGAGGATTTCCATCACGCCGACCTTGCTGCCGCTCTTGGTGGTGATCGGCATGCACAGGATGTTGCGGGTGCGGTAGCCCGTGCCCTTGTCCACGTCCGGGTTGAAACGGGCATCGCGATAGGCATCGTCGATATTGATGCGCGCACCTTTGCTGAAACACTCCCCGGCAATGCCGGCGCTTGCCGGAAAACGGATCTGCCGCGAGGTCTCGCCTTCCGCCACCCGCGACCACAGCTCGTCGCTGGCGGCATCGTAGAGAAACAGCGAGCCGCGGTCCGCGCCGAGCAACTGGGTCGCGGCGGCAAGAATCTTCTCCAGCAGCGGGTCCAGCAGTATTTCGGAAGTGATCGAGCTGACCACATCCAGCAGCAAGGCTTCCTCCCGCTGCGAGCGTTCGACTTTTTCGAACATCCGTGCATTTTCCAGTGCCGCGGCGGCCTGCGAGGACAGGGCTTCCAGCAACTGCTGGTCCTCGGCATCGAAACCGCCCTCGCGCTTGTTCAAAGCCTGGGTGACACCGATCACCACCTGCTTCTTGTTGCGAATCGGCACGCAAAGAATGTTCCGGGTGCGGTAACCGGTATCGGTATCCACCTTGCGGTTGAAGCGCGGATCGGCGTAGGCATCGGGAATGATCTCGCCCTTGCCCGTACTGAACACCGAACCCGCAATGCCGCGATCGGCTGGAAAACGGATTTCACCCATCGCATTGCCCTGCATCACGCGGGAAAACAGCTCCCGGGTTTCGGCGTCATGGAGAAACAGCGAGCTGCGCTCGGCGTTGAGCGTCTCGGTCACCACTTCCATCAGCCGCGGGAACAGCACATCCAGCGACAGGGTATCGGACACCCGGTTGGCGACATCAACCAGCGCGGTGGTGCGCCTCACGAGTTCGGTGATTCGGATCAGCAGCTGCGTTTTTTCGGTGTCGGAAAGCCCGCCGAGCAGGCGCTCGATGTCTTCCTGGTGCAGACGCCGCTCGAGGATGCCGCGGATGATCTCGAAATCGATTTTCATGTCCGCCGCTTCCGTCTGTCAGCCTAAAGATCGGACAGTCTCAACTTGGCCAGGCCCGCGCCGCTCTTTTCAAACACCAGAATCTCGTCGGCGGTCAATGGCTGGCTGACGTGCGGGCCCTGCACCCGCTCACAGCCCAGCCCGAGCAGCGCCACCACCGTCTCGCCGTCGCCGACGCCCTCCGCAGTGACCTGCAGCCCGAGATCCCGGGCCAGCCGGACCAGGGAACGGACGATCTTTCCGTGCAAGGCCGAGCGCTGCATGTCATGCACAAATGCGGCGCTCAGCTTCATTTCGTCGAATGGCAGTTGCGCGAGGTTGTTCAGCGACGATGCCCCGGTGGCATAACCGTCAATGCCCAGGCGCAGACCCAGGCGTTTCAGGCGCGTGAAGGCATCCTTCACCGGATCAAGCACGCCGGCAATCGCGGTCTCGTGCACGCCGATCACCACCCGCCCGGGCGGCACGCCCCAGGTGCGCAGCGCGCGGTCGACGAATTCGGGAAAATCCGGCTGCAACAGGCCGCTCGCAGAGACCTTCAGCCCGAGCTTGCATTGCAGGCCGGCGCGGGCGAATTCTGCGGTCTGCCGCATCGCATTGTTGAATATCCACCAGGTCACTTCGCGCACCAAGCCCGCGCTTTCAGCCGTTTCCAGCGCCTGCTGCTCGGACACCTCGCCCAGTTCGGCATCCGTCCAGCGCAGGACGCAGCCCAGCCCGCCGATACGGCCCGATTGCGCATCGAGCTGCGGCTCAAAAGCAAGGCTGAGCGTGTTCTGCTCCAGCGCAAGGCGCAATCGCGTCTCGTAGCGCATCTGGCGCTCTTCGTTTTCACCGTGCGCAGGGTTGTAAACCGCGGTGCGGTCCGCAGCGTCGCGCGCCGCGCGTGCGGCGAGTTTGGCATTGCGCACCAGGGACTGCGGATCACTGCCGTGATCCGGATAGACCACGATGCCGATCACGCCGTCGGCGTCAAAGGTGCGATCACCGATCGGGATCGGGGCCTCCAGCGCGCCGAGCACCTTGTTTGCCGCGAGTATGGCCACACCCTCTCCGGCAATGCGCGGCAACAGGCAGGCGAACTGGTCCCGGCTGACGCGCCCGAGCTGATCCTGCTTGCGCAGCACGCCTTCCCGCATGCGCCGGGTGACGCGCAGCATGAAAGCCTCGCCTTTCTGCAATCCAAGCTGGCGGTCGATCTGCTCGACCTTGCCGACCTGCAGCAGCAGCAGCCCCAGCTGCTTGCCGTCCTGGCGATGGGTTTCGATCGTGCTGCGGAAAATCTCCATGAACGCCGCATATTCGGGCGTGGGCAGGGTCCGCACCACCCCGCCTTCCTCCTGGCTGCGCGTGGCCAGCGATGCAAGCAGCGCGAGTTGCAGGAAATTGAAGCGCTGCAGTGCCAGCAGGTTCTCGGTGCATTCCGCCGGTTCGTCCGCATTCAGGCGCAGCACGCCGCGCGTCATTGCATCCTGAAAACGCTGGCAATCGCGCCGCATGCGCTCCAGCGGTTCGTTTTCGGCATCCAGCACCCACTCGCCCAGCGCGGCATGTATCAGCGCGGGATCCGCGGCGCCCGCGGCAGCATGGCCGGTAAATGCCGCCGCCAGTGTTGCGGCGGCCGGCACAAAAAGATCCGGAGCGCGCTCCTGCACGTCGCGGAAAGACGCTGCCACGCGCGAAAGCGTGGCCGTATCGGCGCCAAACTCCTCCGCCAGGCGCGTCACCAGCGCGCCGAGATTGACTGCCGGCTGGCTTGCGGCGTCCTCCGCGGATGCGGGATCAGAGGAAGAATTCGGAGGGATCGATGGGGACACTGCCCTGCTCCAGCGTGCGTTTGATGCGGTACGGAACGCCCGGCGCGGCTTTCGGCTCCTGAGCCAGATCCAGAATCAGCTGCGGCCGCAGCACCGCGCCCTTGGCATCCAGCACCACCATCACTTTCGGCAGCAGGCGCCGCACCAGATTCTGCGCTATCACGATGCCAACCTCGCCGGAGTTCAATTCGACGAGCGCGCCGACCGGGAAAATGCCGATGCACTGCACGAACTGCTCGACCAGGGGCCCGTCGAACTGGACATTGCGCGCGTTGTAGAGGTGATTCAGCGCGTTGGAGGGGGAATACACCTCGGCGTAGGGCCGCGGGTGCGTCATCGCGTCAAAACAGTCGACCAGTCCGGCAATCGATCCAAAGAGCCCGATCTGGTCCGCCTTCAGCCCCCTCGGGTAACCGCTGCCGTCATAACGCTCATGGTGCAGCTCGACCAGCGCAGGCAGCTCGGGCGGCAATCCCGGCGTTTCCTTGATGATCGACAGCGAATGCGCGACATGGCTGCGGCACACCATCAACTCGACCTTGGACAGCGCCTCTTTTTTTGCCACCACTTCCTCGGGAACCACGGTCATCCCGACATCCTGCAGCAGTCCGAGCATGCCCAGCAGATCCAGCTGCTCACGCGGCAACTGCAGAAAACGGCCGAAGGTCAGCATGTAGATGGAAACGCCGAATGCGCGGTCCAGCGTGTGCCCGCCTTTCGCCTTCAGCTTGGCCAGCAGCATCATGGCATCCGGATTGCGCACCACGCTGTCGGTCATGCTGGTGACGGCTTCCTGCACCCGCGGCGCATCCAGCGCCTTGCCCGCCTGCACGGTGCCCATGATGTCCTTCAGCACCACTTCCGTTTTCTGCTGGACGCTGCGCGCAACCGGCAACTCCTCGTCAACGGTGGCTTTTTCCTTGTAGGTGACCTTGTGCTTGATCGTCGTCAGCACGCTGGGGCCCAGCGGCTCAGGCACCTTGGGGCGCGGTCCCTCGCCGGTACGGCTCGTCAGCAGTGCGCTGCGATCCGGAAGATCCGGTCCTTTTTCAAGATCGATGAATACCGTCTTGCAGTATTTTTTCAGGGCTTCGAGCTGCTTGTCGTTGTTGAGCACGAAACCCTGGTACATGAACGGTGTTTCCGTCCACGGCCGGTCCAGATCGGAGACGAATACGCCGAATTCGAGTTTTTCGACTGGAACTTCTTTTTTCATTTTTTTATGAAATCAATCCGCCGTGACCGGCATCCCCTGACAACCCCGGAGAATTCTCCGTCCTGCAGGCGGCGCGTGCAAGTCCGCCGCCACCCGCTCAAAATTCAAATACGTGATTGTTCTGCAGCAGCCGCGGCGGTGTTTTCACCGACAGCTCCTCGATTTCCTGCATCGTCAGCTCGATTTCGCTGGGCTTCAGATGGGTGATGTAGACCTCCACCTGCCGCTCGAGCTTGGCCAGTTCCTCGCCCAGCATGGATGGACACAGGTGCTTGGCCAGCTCGGCCAGCCGGCGATCCTTGTCCGAAAATGCGGTCTCGATGATCAGGTATTTCAGGTTCGCGGTGCTGTTGACGATCTGCCACAGGCCGTCGTTGGGTCCTGTATCGCCACTGAACACCAGGCTGCTTTTGCCACTGTCCAGCAGGTAACCCACCGCAGGCACGGTATGGATCGCCGGCAGGGCCGTGATTTTCCGGCCACCGAGCTCGATCACGCTGCCCACGGCGATTTCCTGGTAGCGCATGAACGGTTCTTCCGGCGTCGGTATCACTGAAAAGTCCGGCCAGATGTCCCAGTTGAACAGGTTCTTCTTGAGGATTTCGATCGTCGGCCCGGTGGCATAGACCGTCACCGGCTTTGCCCGCAGCGCACCGACCGAATCGAGAAAAAATGCAATCGAATCGACGTGATCCAGGTGCGAATGGGTGATGAAAATATGGTCGATCAGGGTCAGTTCGGCCAGCGACAGCTCACCGACGCCGGTTCCGGCATCAATCAGGATGTCCTGATCCACCAGAAACGACGTGGTGCGGTGCTGCTGTCCGCCGATGCTGCCGGAGCAGCCGAGTATGCGCAGGCGCATCGTGATTCCTCGCGCCTATTTCCGCGCTGCCGCAGGGCAATCAGGCGGGGCCATGGCATCGGGGTTTGGAGTTCCGGCTGCGGACTTCATGGAATTCTTTCACGGGGCAGGCAGGGCCGGAGATTTTACTCCAAACAACCACCCCACGGCCCGATTCCACAACCCGGTCATCCGGCACTGCTCAGAGGTCTCGGCCCACCACCATCAGTACCCGGCTTTTCACCGGACGTCCGTCACGGCGGGCCGGCTCGAAACGGGTCGCCAGCATCCGTTCCCGCAGCGACTGGCTGAAATTTCCGCCCGCCGGGTCGACCAGCGCCGCATCAAGCACCCGACCCGCGTGATCGATGCTGACCCACAGCCTGACGCTGCCCGCTGCGTCACTGCCGGGCATCAACGCCGACAGCGGCGCGGGGTATTGATCGAGTTCACGCGCCAGATAAAAACGCGCATCGGATACGCCATGCTCCGGGTCGGTGATTGGCGGCGCTTTTGCGGCCGCGGTTGCCGTCCTTGTTCGCGTGACCGGTTTTTCCGCCGGATGAACAACCGGGGCCTGGGGCGGGTCGGGCTCTGCCGCCAGATGCAGCGCAGGATCCAGTTGCGCATGCAAGGCCGGTGGCGCCGGCAATCTCAGCCCGGATGCGCCGGAATGGCCGTCCCAGCAGCTGATCACCAGAAGATGGACGCACAAGGAAACGACCAGCGCAGTCAGAACCCTGTGCAGGGAAATCTGCTGAGGCACCGCGCTGTGCTGCAGGATGTGCATCCGCCGGTCAGCGCACCGCTGTCAGCGCCTGCTCCAGTTTGTCCGCCGGCAGGTAGCCACCGACCTGCTGACCGTTGGCCAGATAAACCGCAGGCGTTCCGCGCACCCCGAAGCGTTGCGCCAGCGCCTGGTTTTCCTCGATGGGTGTTGCGCAGTTTTTCGGCGCATTCGCAGCCAGCGTGGATTTATTCATCAAATCATCCCAGGTCCTGCCGCGATCCTTGGCACACCACACGGCTTTTGCCTTCTCCACCGAATCCGGGGACAGGATCGGCAGCAGGAAGGTGTAAACGGTGATGTCGGTCATCTTGTTAAGCTCGGTCTGCAACTGCTTGCAATAACCACAGTTCGGGTCCTCAAAGGTGTAAACCACCCGCTTGCCGCTGCCTTTGACGCGCTTGATGGCATTCGGCTGCGATTTGACCAGCGTGCTCGCGGCAATCTGGCTGCGCCGCTCGCTGGTCAGATTGCGCTCCTGCGCATTGCGCAGGTCAAACAGGTTGCCGCTCATCAGATAAGTCAGCTTTTCATCGGTGTAGACCACCTGCCCGTCAAACACGATTTCATAGAGTCCGGGGAAAGGCATGCGGGCGACGTTCTCCACCTTCATGCCGGGAAACTTGGCTTCGAAGGCCTTGCGCACAACCGCCTCATCGGCCCGCGCCGAAAACACGACCAGCAGTCCGGCACAGCAGGCAAGCACAATTCGCTTGATCATCTGGAATTCCCTGGGCAGACAGCCCGCAATTTTGTGGATCGAAAATGGATCGAAACAGCTGTATCAAAAAAATCCGGCCGAACCCGGTGTCATGCAGTCCCGGGCCGTCCGTCTTGATCAGGCCGCGGCCTGCCGGATCAGCAGGTTTTTCAGGAAGGGCAGCCGGTTCAGGGCGGCCATGCCGGAATTACGCAACCCGGAAACCCAGACCGGCTGGACTGCAAAAAGTTTCTGCAAAGCATCCGTACCGAACGCCATGGTAGCAATATCCCCGCTTCGCGCCCGGGCATAACGGCGCAACAGTGACAAATCCCCGCAATCCTGTTGCGGGACGCGCCGCGACAGCACCGCCGCCAGTTCACGCACATCGCGAAATCCGAGATTCATGCCCTGGCCGGCCAGCGGATGCACATGGTGCGCGGAATCACCGGCCAGCGCGATCCGCGGCGCGACCAGCCTGTCCACCTGCGCCAGCCGCAGGGGAAACGCGGCGGCGGGTGTTGCCAGCCTCAGATCGCCGAGAATGCCGCCGCTGGCTTCAGTGACCGCCGCAGCCAGTGCGGCTGCGTCCATGTGCTGCAAGGCCTGCGCCTGTTCTGTCGCCGCCGACCAGACCATGGATACATGCCTGCCCGGCAACGGCAGCAGGGCCAGCACACCGTCGCTGCGGAACCACTGAAACGCCGTTCCACGGTGGCTTTGCCCGATCTCGAAGTTGGCCACCACGCCAAGCTGGCGGTAATCGCTGATAAGCGCCGCAATGCCAGCGGCTTGCCGTACCCAGGAATCAGCGCCGTCGGTGCCGACCACCAGCGCCGCATTGACCTTCACGCCGTCAGCCAGCGTGATCCGCGCAGCCTCTGGATCAACCTGCAGTGCAGCGGCCTGCGCCGGACAAAACAGACGCAGCTCGCCGCCTTCAGCAATCGCAGCGTTCAGCGCAGCCTGCAATGCGCCGCCTTCGACAATAAAGGCGAGCTCCCGCATCCCGGCATCATAGGCACTGAATTCCAGCAAGCCGGCGGCACTGTCGCCGCTGATGGCCATCGTTTCAACCCGCTGCACACGCTGTGGATCCAGCCTTGACCACACGCCGAGGCTGTCGAGGAAGGTCGCATTGCCGGGGCTGATGGCATAGATGCGGCTGTCCCACCCCGGCCCGGCCGCCGCGCGCGGCGGTTGCGGCTCGATCAGCGCGACATCCAGCCCGGCACCTTGCAGGGCCAGAGCCAGCCCGGCGCCAACCAGCCCGCCACCGACGATGGCCGCGTCGTGACGGTGCGCCGTGTCGGATCTGTTTACCGGCATCTTTGATAGTGTTGCTGCTGATCCACAATGATGTTTATTCGAAGCGCTGACCGGGACCGGAAAAGCGCCGGCCCCGCAGCCACAGGTTACGGGCAAGCTTAAGGACAAGCCACGGATTATTCAGGAAAAACCGTAAAATAACGATGGCGGCCGGCTTGACAAGCCCACCCCTGCTCTTTAGACTGCGCCGCCTTCCCGTGGCGAGTTAGCTCAGTGGTTAGAGCAGTGGAATCATAATCCATTGGTCCGGGGTTCAAATCCCTGACTCGCCACCACTCTTTTGTTTTGTCCGGCACAATACGTTTGCCGGACCATGCCCGCCGTGCTATCGTGCAATCATGCGTAAGTTAATGCTTTTATTGGCTTTTTTTGCCTGCACTGCACTGGTCGGTGCCGCAGCCGCGTGGGCGCAGCGCGTACTGCCGGCGGACGCCAAACGCGGCAGCGTCGGCGAACGCCAGGCCTTCCCCATCGTACAAATCGGCGGTGAGCTGCGGCGCCTTGCGCCGGGCGGCGTGATCGTAAACAGCAACAATCTGACCATTACCCAGGGACAGCTGCGCCCGGGATCGGAAATCCTTTACCAACTCGACCGCAACGGCGAGGTACTGCGTATCGTGGTCCTGACGCCGGACGAACAGGCTCGGCTCGACAGCGCACGGAAGTAGGGCCTGACCGTGGGCAAGGTGTACATCAAAACCTTCGGCTGCCAGATGAACGAGTACGACTCGGGCAAGATGGCCGACGTGCTGCATGCCAGCGCAGGCCTGACCCCCACCGACGATCCCGCCGCCGCCGACGTCATCCTGTTCAACACCTGCTCGGTGCGCGAAAAAGCCCAGGAAAAGGTCTTTCACGACCTCGGCCGGGTGCGTGAACTCAAACTGCGGAATCCCCGGCTGATCATCGGGGTCGGCGGCTGCGTCGCCAGCCAGGAAGGCGCCGCCATCGTCAAACGCGCCCCCTATGTCGATGTCGTCTTCGGTCCGCAGACCCTGCACCGGCTGCCGCAGCTGATCGCCGCGCATCGCAGCACCGGTCGGCCGCAGGTCGACATCAGCTTCCCCGCCATCGAAAAATTCGACCAGCTGCCGCCGGCGCGCGTCAAGGGCGTCTCGGCATTCGTGTCCATCATGGAAGGCTGCAGCAAATACTGCTCGTTCTGCGTGGTGCCGTACACCCGCGGCGAGGAAGTATCACGCCCCTTCGATGATGTGCTGACCGACATTGCCGAACTGGCCCTGCAGGGCGTGCGTGAAGTGACGCTGCTCGGCCAGAACGTCAACGCGTACCGCGCCCCGGTTGATGGCGAGCCCGAAGGCGCGGACCTGGCGCTGCTGCTTGACCACGTCGCAGGCATCCCCGGCATCGAACGCATCCGCTACACCACTTCGCATCCCAGGGAGTTCACTTCGCGCCTGATCGACGCCCATGCCCGCATTGCGCAACTGGGCGCCCATGTTCATCTGCCGGTGCAGTCGGGATCGGACCGGGTTCTGGGCGCGATGAAACGCGGCTATACGGTGCTCGAATACAAATCCATCGTGCGCCGGCTGCGCGCTGCGCGTCCGGACATCAGCATTACCTCGGATTTCATCGTCGGCTTTCCCGGCGAGACGGAAAGCGACTTCGAACAGACGCTGCAACTGATCGTCGAAGCCGGCTTCGACGACAGCTACAGTTTTGTCTACAGCCCGCGTCCCGGCACGCCCGCAGCGAACCTGGCCGATGACACAGCGCATGAAATCAAGCTTGCGCGGCTGCAGCGCCTGCAGGCACAAATTGCCGCACAGGCCGGCGCCATCAGCGCGGCGATGGTCGGCAGCCGCCAGCGCGTGCTGGTCGACGCTGTCTCACGCCGCAATGCCGCGGAGCTTTCCGGCCGCACCGACAACAACCGCGTGGTGAACTTCCCCGGCCCGCACGCCCGCATCGGCGGCTTTGCCGAAGTCCTGATCACCGCCGCGCAGGCGCACACCCTGCGCGGCGAACTGCTGGAAACCGAAAGCACCGTTACCCATTGAAGCCCGTTGAAATCAGTTTCACCCCGGTCGACAACCACCGCCTCGCCAACCTGTGCGGACCACTGGATGAAAATCTGCGCCAGGTCGAAACCGCACTGGACGTCAACATCACGCGGCGCGGCGAACATTTTGCGCTGAGCGGAACGCTGGAGCGGGCGCGCATCGCCGCCCGGGTATTGCAGGATTTTTATGCCAAGGCCGGCGACGCCCTTTCACTGGATGCCGTACAACTCGCGCTGATCGAAGCCGGCCACCAGGGCACGGCCCACGCGGCAATTCCTGCGCCGGCGCTGATCACGCGCAAGCAGGATCTGCACGGCCGCACACCGCGCCAGAACGAATACCTGCTGAACATCCAGAAACACGACATCACCTTCAGCATCGGTCCCGCCGGAACCGGCAAAACCTATCTTGCCGTGGCCTGTGCCGTCGACGCGCTGGAGCGCGATGCCGTGCAGCGCATCATCCTCGTTCGCCCCGCGGTCGAAGCCGGTGAACGGTTGGGCTTCCTGCCCGGCGACATGGCGCAGAAGGTCGACCCTTATCTGCGTCCGCTCTATGACGCGCTGTATGACCTGATGGGCTACGACAAAGTCGCGAAGATGTTTGAACGCCAGGCGATCGAAATCGCGCCGCTGGCCTTCATGCGCGGGCGCACGCTGAACCACGCCTTCATCATTCTCGACGAAGCGCAGAACACGACCCGCGAGCAGATGAAAATGTTCCTCACCCGCATCGGTTTCGGCAGCAAGGCCGTGATCACCGGCGACGTCACCCAGATCGATCTGCCCAAGGGCACGATCAGCGGCCTGGTCGAGGCGCAGGTTGTTTTGAAAAAGGTGCGCGGCATCGCCTTCACCTTCTTCAAGGCCGAGGACGTGGTGCGTCACCCGCTGGTGCAGCGCATCGTCAACGCCTATGACCGTTACGGCAAAGGCGCTGACGGGGGGAAAAAATGAAACCCGCCGCCGGCAAAGGCGCGTCCGGTCCGCGCATCGCCGTGCAATGCGCAGCCACGGCGCGCAACGTGCCCGCATCGGCGCGCATCCGCCAGTGGGCGCGCGCAGCGCTCCCGGCTGATGCCCGCGTCACCATCCGCATCGTCGGCCAGGCTGAAGGCCGTCTGCTCAACCGCAGCTACCGCAACAGGGATTACGCCACCAACGTGCTGACCTTTGTGTTTCGCGATGTGGCGCCGCTGGAAGGCGATCTCGCGCTGTGCGCGCCGGTGATCACGCGCGAAGCCCGCGCCCAGCGCAAGACCGTCGCCGCGCATTACGCGCACATGGTGGTGCACGGCCTGCTGCATCTGCAGGGTTATGACCACGAAAATGACCGGGATGCCGCCGCGATGGAGCGTCGGGAACGGACACTGCTCGCCCGCTTCGGGTATCCTGACCCCTATCGCCCCGTGCCCGCACGCGGCGCGTAATCACAAGCCCGACATGGAAGAATCCCAGAAACCCACCCTGCTGGAACGGCTCTCCACGCTGCTGCTGCGCGAGCCCGAAGACCGTGAACAACTGATCACGCTGCTGCGCTCGGCGCACGACCACAACCTGCTCGACGCCGACGGACTGGCGATGATTGAAGGCGTGCTGCAGGTTTCCGAAATGCAGGCGCGCGACATCATGGTGCCGCGCGCGCAGATGGACGTGATTGATGTCAACGAGCCGCCGGACCGTTTCATTCCGCTGGTGATTGAAACCGCGCACTCGCGTTTCCCGGTGATCGGCGACAGCAAGGACGATGTCATCGGCATCCTGCTCGCCAAGGATCTGCTGCGTTATTACGCCGGCGAGGAAGAATTCAACGTGCGTGAAATGCTGCGCCCGGCGGTGTTCATCCCGGAATCCAAGCCGCTCAACGTGCTGCTCAAGGAATTCCGCAAGAACCGCAACCACATCGCCATCGTCGTCGACGAATACGGCGGCGTTGCGGGCCTGATCACCATCGAAGACGTGCTGGAGCAGATCGTCGGCGACATCGAGGACGAATACGACTTCGACGAGGCCGAGGACAACATCGTGCAGGAAAAACGCGGCATCTGGCGCGTCAAGGCGCTGACCGAAATCGCCGATTTCAATACCGCCTTCGGCACCAGCTTCAGCGACGAGGAATTCGACACCGTCGGCGGCCTGGTGCTCAAACGTTTTGGCCGCGTGCCCAAACGCGGCGAGCAGATCATGATGGATCAGCTCAATTTCCGCGTGCTGCGTGCAGACAGCCGGCG
Organism: uncultured Bordetella sp.; assembly: GCA_964606765.1. GTDB lineage: Bacteria > Pseudomonadota > Gammaproteobacteria > Burkholderiales > SG8-41. The sequence continues at coordinate 15,171 of CAZSIR010000041.1, forward strand.
CGTTTACCTGCTGCAGGTCGCGAAAAAACTGGACAAACCGGCGCCCTAGTCGCGATTAATCGCAAATATTTGATTTTATTGGGTTATTTTAACTGACCTGCCGATGCCCTCACCGCGCCGCAGCATCCAGTGGGTCCTCGCCGCCGCGTTGGGCGCCATCACCGTTGCAGGCTACGCACCGTTCTACCTGTTCCCGCTGCCGCTGCTGACTTTCGCGACGCTGTTTGTGATGTGGCAGCGCGCGCGCTCCGCCCGGGATGCGGCACTGCTCGGTTTTGCCTTCGGTCTGGGCTGGTTCGGCGCCGGCGTGTCCTGGGTTTATGTCAGCCTCAATGTCTTCGGCGCAATGCCGGCGCCATTGGCCGCGGCGGTCACCCTGTTGTTCTGCGCCCACCTCGCATTGCATCCGGCCCTCGCCGGCTACCTGAGCCGCAAATTCGCATTGCCGCCGGCGCTGAACTGGATCATCTTCGTGCCCGCCGCATTCACGCTGATCGAATGGGTCCGCGCCTGGGAATTCACCGGATTCCCCTGGATCAATCCCGGTTACTCGCAGGCGCCGGCGAGCCCGCTCGCCGGTTATGCCGCTGTACTCGGCCTGCACGGCGTCACACTGCTGCTGTTCGCGACGGCAGGCTGCCTGTGCTGGTTGTGGCTGCAAAGGCCGTGGACCCATCGGCGCGGCCTGTGGCGATGGCCGGCGGCGCTGATCGCGATCTGGATTGTCGGCGCCGGACTCAAGACGGTGGCCTGGACCGAGCCCACCGGCAGCAGCCTCTCCGTCAGCCTGCTCCAGGGCAATATCAGCCAGGATCAGAAATGGCGCGAAGACCAGTTGCGCGCCACGCTGCAAACCTACCTCGACATGGTCCGCAGCAGCGATGCGCGTCTGATCATCCTGCCGGAAACGGCCCTGCCGCTGTTCCTGCGCGACGTGCCGGCGACCTATCTCGAAGCGCTGGCGGAACATGCCCAGCGCAACAACGGTGACGTGCTGATCGGCGTACCCGAGCGCCTGCCCAACGGCGATTACTACAACAGCGTGGTATCGGCGGGCAGCGCCGGGCGGCAGACCTACCGCAAAAGCCATCTCGTGCCCTTCGGTGAATTCATTCCGCTGCGCCCGGTGCTCGGTGAACTGGTGTCGCGGCTCGCCATCCCGCTGCAGGATTTCGCCCGCGGCGGCATCGATCAGCAGCCGCTCGCCGTCGCCGGCGAACAGGTCGCGATCAACATCTGTTACGAAGACGCCTTCGGCGAGGAAATCATCCGCCAGCTGCCGCAGGCGACATTGCTGGTCAATGTCAGCAATGTCGCCTGGTTCGGCCGCTCGGTCGCGCCGCAGCAGCATCTGCAGATCGCGCAGATGCGTGCGCTGGAAACCGGCCGCAGCATGCTCCGCGCCACCAACACCGGGATGACGGCGGTGATCAACCCGCAGGGCATCGTCGAGGCTGTGGCGCCTGAATTCCAGTCCGCGGTGCTGACGCGGACCGTCGCCGGCATGCGCGGCGCCACACCGTATGTGCGCTGGGGAAATTACGCCGCGCTGGCGCTCTGCCTGCTCGGCATCGCAGGCGCTTTTTTCACGCTGCGCCGGGCGCGGAAATAACCGCGGCCAGTACCGCCTCGCCTTTGGCGCAGCGCGACAAACCCTGTAAAATCCGCGACTTGCCGACGCGCTGCTGCAACCATCCTTTTCGATGCCCACTTTTCAGCAAATCATCCTGACCCTGAACCAGTTCTGGGACGCCCAGGGCTGCGCGCTGCTGCAACCGTACGACATGGAAGTCGGCGCGGGCACCTTCCATACCGCGACCTTCCTGCGCGCCATCGGCCCCGAACCGTGGAAGGCCGCGTTCGTGCAGCCGTCGCGCCGGCCGAAGGATGGTCGTTACGGCGACAACCCGAATCGCCTGCAGCATTACTATCAATATCAAGTCGTGCTGAAGCCGTCGCCGGCCAATATCCAGGAACTCTATCTCGATTCCTTGCGCGCACTGGGCATTGATCCCAAGGCACATGACATCCGTTTTGTCGAAGATGACTGGGAATCACCGACGCTGGGCGCCTGGGGTCTGGGTTGGGAAGTGTGGCTCGACGGCATGGAAGTCACCCAGTTCACCTATTTCCAGGAAGTCGGCAGCCTGTCGTGCAAGCCGGTGCTCGGCGAAATCACCTACGGCCTCGAACGGCTGGCGATGTACCTGCAGGGTGTTGAATCCGTCTTCGATCTGACCTGGACCCCCGGCGTCACCTACCGTGACGTCTACCACCAGAATGAAGTCGAGCAGTCGCGCTACAACTTCGAACTGTCGGATGCCGACATGCTGTTCCGCCATTTCGGCGAGTATGAACAGGAAGCAAAACGGCTCATCGAAGCACAATGCGTGCTGCCGGGTTACGAGATGGTGATGAAAGCCTCGCACACCTTCAACCTGCTGGATGCCCGCGGTGCAATATCGGTCACTGAGCGCGCAGCCTACATCGGCCGCGTCCGCGCCTTGTCCCGCGCCGTGGCCCAGGCCTATTACGAGTCGCGCGAAAAACTCGGTTTCCCGATGGTGCGCACATCATGAGCACCGCGACGCTGCTGGTCGAACTGCTGACCGAGGAATTGCCGCCGAAATCGCTGGCGCGGCTTGCCGAGGCTTTCCGCAAAGCACTGACTGAAGACCTGCAGCAGGAGGGTTTCCTCGCAGCCGACAGTGCATCGCGCGCCTATGCCACGCCGCGCCGTCTTGCGGTGCAGATTACAAAAACACTTTCCCAATCGCCGGACAAAGCTCTGGAAATCCAGGGACCGTCGGTCAAGGCCGGGCTGGATAAAGACGGCAAGCCCACGCCGGCGCTGGCCGGCTTCGCCAAGAAAAACGGCATCGCAGTCGAAGCTCTGGTCCAGATCGAATCCGCCAAAGGCACGGTGTTCGCCTGCCGCAAGACCGCCACAGGCAGCGCGCTGCAAACCAGTCTCGCCACAAAAGTCGAGGCCGCACTGAAAAAGTTGCCGGTTGCCAAAATGATGCGCTGGGGCGACGGCGATGCAGAATTCGTACGCCCGGTGCATGGCCTGATCATGCTGCACGGCACGTCTATCGTACCTGGCACTGTGCTTGGCATCGCTTCAGGCAACAAAACCTGCGGTCACCGTTTCATGGGGCAATCCAGGCTGACCATCCCCAATGCCGAAGCCTACGAAACCGTACTGGCCAAAGACGGCATGGTCATCGCCGATTTCACACAGCGCCGCAACATGATCGACAAGCTGCTGCAGGCCGAAGCCGGAAAACAGCAGGCCACGCTGGGCGAATACCAGGATCTGCTCGACGAAGTCACGGCACTGGTCGAACATCCGTCGGTCTATGTTGGCGCCTTCGATGCGGGCTTCCTCGAAGTGCCCGCCGAATGCCTGATCCTGACCATGCGCCAGAACCAGAAATACTTTCCGCTGTTCGACTCGACCGGCAAACTGACCAACAAATTCCTGATCGTCAGCAACATGCGAGTCGCCGACCCGGTGCATATCATCAGCGGCAACCAGCGCGTGGTCCGGCCGCGGCTGGAAGATGCGCGCTTTTTCTACAACCAGGATCGCAAGGAACGGCTGGAAACCCGTGTGCCGCGGCTGGAAAAGGTCGTCTATCACAACAAACTCGGCACCCAGCTGCAGCGTGTCCAGCGCGTGCAGTTGCTCGCCGGAAAAATCGCGCGTTTGCTGAACGCCGATGCTGCGCAGGCGGAACGCGCTGCCTGGCTGGCCAAGGCCGACCTGATCACCGGCATGGTCGGCGAATTTCCGGAACTGCAGGGCATCATGGGCCGTTATTACGCGCTGCATGACGGCGAACCGGCGCCGGTTGCGAACGCCATCGCGGAACATTATTCACCCCGCTATGCCGGCGACAGGCTGCCGGAAGATCAGGTCGCGTGCGCGCTCGCTCTGGCCGACAAGATGGAGACGCTGTCAGGCATGTTCGGCATCGGTCAGTTTCCCACCGGTGACCGTGATCCCTTCGCCTTGCGACGCCATGCGCTGGGCGTAATCCGTTTGCTGGTCGAGCGCGACCTACCTCTAAAACTCGACACATTAATTAGTCAAGCGTTTGAAACATTTGATTCCAAGCTCAACCTATTAAACGTTCAGCTGGAACTTGGCGGGTTCATATTCGAGCGCATGCGTGGATATTTCGCCGAGGCGGGATATTCAGCGCTGGAAATTGAAGCCGTATTTGGTCAAGCAACATCTGAATTACGAGAGATTCCTCATCGACTCGTTGCCGTGCGCGCTTTCCTTGCCTTGCCCGAAGCCGTCAGTCTGGCCGCCGCCAACAAGCGCATCAAGAACATCCTGCAGAAGTCCCCACCGGCAAAGGGTGATGTATTTTCTGAGCAGCGCCTAAGCGAGCCAGAGGAAATCGACCTGCACAAGGCTTTTGTCGATGCTGACGCTATTGCAGGCGTGGCCTTTGCAGCGGGGAAATTTGCCGAATCGCTGACGGCGCTGGCAGTGCTCAAACCATCCGTTGACGCCTTTTTTGACAAAGTCATGGTCAACGTCGAAGATCAGGCCGTGCGTACCAATAGGCTGATGTTGCTGGCACAGCTGGAAGGCGCCTTTAACCGCGTTGCCGACATCTCCAAACTCGCCGCATGAAACTCGTCATCCTCGACCGCGACGGCGT
>CAZSIR010000042.1:0-19667 GCA_964606765.1 uncultured Bordetella sp.
GTCGCCGCACGCAAGGCCACCACCCTCTGGGATCATGTGCTGGATGAAGTGCTGGGCGACAACACCGGGGTCACCGGCATGCGCATCAAGCACGCCAAGACCGGCGCGACGACGGACAAGCAGCTGCAGGGCGTGTTCATCGCCATCGGCCACAAACCGAACACCGACATTTTCGAGGGCCAGCTTGAAATGGAAAACGGCTACATCGTCACCAAGAGCGGCATCAAGGGCAATGCCACCGCCACCAGCGTTCCCGGCGTATTCGCCGCCGGCGACGTGCAGGACCATGTCTACCGCCAGGCAGTGACCAGCGCCGGCACCGGCTGCATGGCGGCGCTGGACGCGCAGAAATACCTCGAGAGCAAAGGCCTGGTCTGAGAACGCGCGACCAACAGGACAGGCTGACCGGGATGCGCCATGAAAAGGATCAAGCCGCAGAATAAGGAAGCGTCAACGGCAGAACTTCTGCGCGCGGCGCTGGCCGATGTCACCCCGCTGCCGCCGTCCAACCGCGCCAAACTGGTCCGACCTCGCCCGCGACCCATTGCAGCACAACGCCAGCAGGATGAAGCCGCCGTGCTGCATGACTCCCTCAGCGACGCCCCGGCATGGGAACAGGGATTTGAAACCGGGGAAGAACTGCTGTTCCTCCGTGACGGGATATCAACCCAGCACCTGAAAAAACTGCGGCGCGGCCACTGGGTGGTGCAGCGCTATCTCGACCTGCACGGGCTGATCGTGCCTGAGGCGCGGCAACAGCTCGCCGGATTTCTCGCGCATTGCCTGCGCGAAGGCCTGCGCTGCGTGCGCATCGTTCACGGCAAGGGCCTGCGTTCACCCGGCGGGGAACCTGTGCTGAAGAAAAAGGTGGCGGGATGGCTGGCGCAACGCGACGAGGTGCTGGCCTACTGCCAGGCGCCGAATAACGACGGCGGCGGCGGCGCAGTACTGGTCCTCCTGCGCGCCGCGAAGCAAGTCCCCTCGGGGGGCGCCGCGAAGCAAGTCCCCTCGGGGGGCGCTGCGAAGCAAGTCCCCTTGGGGGGCGCCGTGAAACAAGGCAAACTGGCAAAACCCGCCAGGTAAACCCCCTTCCGGGGGACACAACACGCGGCAGAACGAAAAACCGCGGAAAGAACCGCGGTTACACCGCAGCTTCGTCAGTTTCCCCGGTACGGATGCGAATCACCTGCGAAACATCGCTGACAAAAATCTTGCCGTCACCGATTTTTCCGGTGCGCGCAGCCTTGACGACGGCGTCAATGGCGGCTTCCAGCAGCTTGTCCGGAACCACCACCTCGACCTTGACCTTGGGCAGGAAATCGACGACATATTCCGCGCCGCGATACAGTTCGGTATGCCCTTTCTGGCGGCCGAAGCCCTTGACCTCCGTCACGGTCAAGCCGCTGACACCGATCTGCGACAGCGATTCGCGAACCTCATCGAGCTTGAACGGCTTGAATATCGCTTCTATTTTTTTCATGACTCCTCCGGCTGCTGCGGTTATGGTGCAGAAAAGAATAGCACAGGGTACCGCCACCGATCGCTTCAGTGGCGAAACTTGTTGGTGATCGGATAACGCCAGTCCTTGCCGAAACCGCGGCTGGTGATGCGGATGCCCACAGGCGACTGGCGGCGCTTGTATTCGCTGATGCGGATCAGCTTCACCACGCGGTCAACATCGGCAGCGGCATGGCCCATGGCGATGATTTCCTGCGGACTGCGATAGTGCTCGACATAGGCCTCCATGATCGCATCCAGCTTGTCGTAGGGCGGCAGGCTGTCCTGGTCCTTCTGGTCAGGGCGCAGCTCCGCGGAAGGCGCCCGCTCTATGACCCGGCGCGGAATCACCGGCGACACCGTGTTGCGGTACTCGGCCAGCCGGTAGACCAGCGTTTTCTTCAGATCCTTCAGCACCGCGAAGCCGCCAGCCATGTCACCGTACAGCGTGGCATAACCGGTGCCCATTTCACTCTTGTTGCCGGTGGTCAGCACGATCGCGCCGGTTTTGTTCGACATCGCCATCAGCAGTGTGCCGCGGATCCGCGCCTGCAGATTCTCCTCGGTGACATCCTCCTTCAGCCCGCGGAATTCATCAGACAAGGCGGACTTGAAGGCATCAAACACCGGCCGGATCGCGATTTCTGAATAACGCGCGCCCATGGTCCGCGCCTGCGCCAGCGCATCTTCGCAACTCATTCCGGCCGTGTATTGCGAAGGCATCATCACCGCATGCACCTTGTCCGCGCCCAGGGCATCCACCGCCACCGCCAGCGTCAGCGCCGAATCAATGCCGCCCGACAAGCCGAGCAAGGCGCCAGGAAATCCGTTCTTGCCCAGGTAGTCGCGCACGCCGAGCACCAGCGCGTCGTAGACATCCTGCTCCAGCGGCACCGTCGGCGCCACTAAACCTTTTACCGGCACCCCGTCGGCGATCTCAATGATGGTCAGCGCTTCCCGGAACGCCGGCAGCTGATGCGTCAGCTCGCCACGCCCATCCACTGCAAACGAAGCGCCGTCGAACACCAGTTCATCCTGGCCGCCGACCTGGTTGGCATACACCACCGGCATTCCGGTCTTGCCGACGCGTTCGCGCACAACTTCGTAGCGTGTCAGCTGTTTGTTGATGTGGTACGGCGACGCATTGAGCACCAGCAGCAACTGCGCGCCCGCCTCGCGCGCCGCCTTTGCCGCCGGCTCTTCCCAGACGTCGGCGCAGATGTTGATGCCGATGCGCAGGCCTTCATGCTCGAATACGCAGGGCAGCTCGCCGGAGTCAAAATAACGCTCTTCGTCGAACACCGTGTAATTGGGCAGCGTGCGTTTCAGGTATGTCGCCGCCACGGCGCCCTTGCGAATCACCGATGCCGCGTTGTAGCGCTTGCCGCCGATCTGGTGCGGATGGCCGAGCACCAGCGTGATGTCACGGATCTCACGTACGATGCGGTGGAACTCAAGGTCGCAGGCATGGAAAAAATCATCGCGCAGCAGCAGATCTTCCGGCGGATAACCCGACAGGGCCAGTTCCGTGGTCAACAGCAGGCCCGCGCCCTGCGCCTTCGCATTCCGTACCGCATCCAGAATTTTCGCCGCATTCCCCGCCAGGTCACCGACAGTGAAATTGAGCTGTGCAATCGCTATTTTCATGTTGCTAATATATCATCGCCGCGCACGCCTTTTGACGCGCCTTTCAACCCACAGACCACCGCCCCGATCAATCCGACATGCTGCACTGGCTGCACTTTTACCGCGCGCGTTTCAACCTGACGCTGCATCGTACCGACGGCGCCATTGCCGCCTACGGCGATGCACTGAGGACCAACCCGCGGTTTGCGCTCGCCGCGGCAAGCATCGGATTTCTTGAGGCCTCGCGCCAGCACTGGGATGCAGCGGCACAATCCTTCGAACAGGCCCTGGACATCAAACCCGATGCCGATATCTGGTTCAATCTGGGATACGTGCGTCAGCAACAGATGGACAACGACGCCGCCATCCGGTGCTTTGAGCGCGCCCTGGAACTCAACAAAAACCTCGATCGCGCCTGGTTCGGCCTGGGCCTGGCCCGGCGCCGCCTGGGTGACGACGCCGCCGCGGTCCAGGCATTCAAGACTGCCGCCAGACTGCAGCCGATGAATCCCCACGCGTATTACGAACTCGCCATGGCGCAGCTGGCACTCGGCAACCTGCAGGAAGTCCATAAAATCATCCAGCAGGTCGCGGAATTCGATCCGCAGATGACGCGCCAGCTGATCCGTGACACCGGTCAGCGTCCGGAGAACATACAGCTGCAGTGAAACTGCAAGTCACCTCCTCGCTGGCAGACGTTCCTCCCGCGGACTGGAACCGGCTCGCCGGCGACGACCCTTTTCTGCAACATGCGTTTCTGCACGCCCTGCATGAAACCGGCTGCGCCTGTCCTGAAACCGGCTGGGCACCGCAATACCTGCTCCTGAACGATGGCGCCGAACTCGCCGGCGCGATGCCGCTGTACCTTAAAAGCCATTCCTACGGGGAATACGTTTTTGACTGGGCCTGGGCCGACGCCTACCACCGCCACGGTATCGAGTACTACCCCAAGCTGCTCAGCGCAATCCCCTTTACGCCGGTGGTCGGTCCGCGCCTGCTGGCGCAAAAAACGGAGCACAAAATCCAGCTGGTCGCCGGTGCACTGGAACTCGCCCGTCGCAGCAAAACCGGATCACTGCATGTATTGTTTCCTTCAGCAGCGGATCTCGAATGCCTGGGCAGCCAGGGTCTCCTGCTGCGCCAGGGACGCCAGTTCCACTGGCGGAACGAGTCGTACACGGATTTCGACGACTTCCTGTCCCGGCTGAGCCATGACAAGCGCAAGAAAATCCGCCAGGAACGGCGCAAGGTGCGCGATGCGGGCATCCGTTTCCGCTGGCTGGAGGGTACGGAAATCTCGGATGAAGACTGGCGTTTTTTCTCACGCTGCTACAGCCAGACCTATCACGAGCATCATTCATCCCCCTACCTCAATCTGGCGTTTTTCCGCAGCGTCGGCGCATCGCTGCCGGAGCAGTTTGTGCTGGTGCGCGCCGAACGCGACGCCAAACCGGTGGCCGCCTCGCTGCTGGTGCGCAACAGCAGCCGGCTCTACGGCCGGCACTGGGGCGCCCTCGAACATCACCCCGCGCTGCATTTCGAGGCCTGCTACTACCAGGGCATCGAGTACGCCATCGCCCGCGGCCTGCAGGTGTTCGAAGGCGGTGCGCAGGGGGAGCACAAAATGGCGCGCGGCCTGCTGCCGGTGACCACACAGTCTGCGCACTGGCTGGCGCATCCCGAGTTCGCTGCCGCCGTGGAAAATTTCCTCGATCGTGAATCAGCGATGATGGAAGAGCACGGCCGCGAGCTTGCGGCGCGCACCCCCTTCAAATCCGTATAAATGGAACAAAAGCGCATCCGATGGCGCGAAAAAACCGGTTTGCCGTATAGTGGCATGTCAAAAAAACGGACGCACCAATGAAGTTCTGCAGCGATTGCGGCGCCGAAGTCGCACTGAAGATTCCCGCCGGCGACACCCTGCCGCGCCACGTCTGCGGCGCCTGCGGCACCATCCACTACCAGAATCCGAAAATGATCGTCGGCTGCATTGCCGAGTGGGAAGAGCGCATCCTGCTCTGCCGCCGCGCGATAGAGCCGCGCCATGGCCTGTGGACCGTGCCGGCCGGATTCATGGAAAACGGCGAAACGACCGCCCAGGGCGCGATGCGCGAAACCCTCGAGGAAGCCAATGCCCGCGTTGAAATCGGGCCGCTATACGCGATGTACAACATCCCGCACATCAACCAGGTCTATATCCTGTTCCGCGCCCGCCTGCTCGACCTGGATTTCAGCGCCGGCAGCGAAAGCCTGGAAGTACGCCTGTTCGACGAAGCGGATGTACCCTGGGAACAACTGGCCTTCGCCACGGTGCGCAACACGCTGACCCACTATTACGCCGACCGCAAGACCGGCGAATACCGCTTCCACCTCGGCACCATCGAACGCTCCCCCTCACGCCCCTGATTGACTGACTGGGCCGCCGGAAGCTTTTGCCGGCACGTCCAGATTCTAGGCCGCACGCAAGGCGTCGACGATGCCCAGCCGTGAAGCACGCACTGCCGGCAGGAACCCGCCGACCAGTCCCATGACCACGGCAAAAACCAGTGAAGTCGCGACGATGCGCGGGGTCAGCGTGAAGGAAAACGCCAACTCGGAAAACGACTGCCAGTTCAGCGTCGAGATGTGCACCAGCTGCATCAGCGACGCCAGCGAGACGCCGACGATGCCGCCAACCACCCCCAGCAGCACCGCCTCCAGCAGGAAGGTGGCGAGGATGCTGGTGCGGCGGAACCCCAGCGCGCGCAGCGTGCCGATCTCCCCGGTGCGGTTCGCCACCGCGGCGTACATGGTGATCGTCGCACCGATCATCGCGCCCACTGAAAAAATCACCGACAGCGTCAGCCCGAGGTAGCTGATGAAATTCGACAGCGCTTTCGACTGGTCCTCGAAAAACTCGCGCTCGTAGCGGACATCCAGCGTCAGGCGCGGATCCCCTTCAAGCCGCGCCTTCAGCGCCGGCAGCGCCGCCGGATCGGCCATGCGCGCGACCACCACCGACCAGGCATTGCGGCGGAAGGACTGCTGCAGCTGTTCGGCGTCCGCCCACAACTCGGAGTCATAGGCCGAACCCTTCGCCTCAAACAAACCGACCACCCGCCACTCCCGTCCGCCGAAACGCAGGACCGATCCCACCGCGGCGCCCTCGAAACGGCTGGCGATGCTGGCGCCGACAATGACTTCCGCAGCGCCGGGCCGGAAACGGCGGCCTTCGACGATGCGCAGCTGCGGCCGCAGGTCAAAGCCGCGCTCGCCGACGCCGCGGGTGGTGACATTGGTGGCAACCCCCGTGCCCGCCTTGGGCAGCGTGATCAGCACCACCACTTCCTTCGAGGCAAGGCGCACGCCGCCGGGACCGATGGCGATTTCAGGCTGCACTTCGATGATGCCGGCCTGGCTGCGGTCGATCACGCTGGAGATTTCAGCGCCGGCGGCGCGGCGCGTCACATGCACATTGTCGGGCTGGCCGGTGGCGATCAATGCCTGCCGCAATCCGGTATCCAGCATCTGCACGGCGGCGAACACGAACACCACCAGCGCCATGCCGCCGGCGGTCAGCACCGTGGTCAGCTTGCGCGTCCACAGGTTGCGCAGCGTGTATGAAAACGGAATGCCTTTCATCCCACCGCCCGCAAGCCTTCAACGATGCGCACCCGCGCTGCGCGCATGGCCGGCAGCACGGCCGCCGCCACGCCCACCACCACGGCGCAGACGCCCTGCAGCCACAGCGTCGAACGGCTGATTTCAAACACCGGAAACAGCGTGCCCATCTGCGCCGCAAACCAGTTCGCCACGGGATAGGTCAGCACGATGCCCAGTGCGGCGCCGGTCACGGCAATCGCCAGCGATTCACCGAAAATGAGGCTGCCGAGAAAATAAGGGCCGAAACCCAGGGCTTTCAGCGTCGCATACTCCGCCATGCGTTCGCGCGCAGTCATTGCCATGGTGTTGGCCATCACCGCGAGGATGATGAAAATCACCACAAAGGACACGATGCGGATGGCGATGACGATGGCCTCGGTCTGCCGGACAAAACTGATCTGGAAGGCCTGTTCGGTTTCGGTCAGCGATTCCGCCGCGGAATTGGCGAAACGGGCATCAATCGCCTTGCTGATTTCAGCGGCGCGCACCGGGTCGCTGACCTGCACCACGAACACCCCGACATGGTTGGCGCGCTGCGGCACGCGGGCGCGCACGCTTTCGTTGAGGTACTCCCAGTGGAAAAAAAACTGCGAGGTATCCGTGTTGGGGGCAGCGCCGTCGTAAATCGCGCGCACCACGAATTCCCAGTTGCCGGAAAAAATCGTGCCCTTGAGCGGCACCACGTCACCAACCTTGAAGCCGTAGGTGTTGGCCAGCTTGCGGCCCACCACGGCGCCCTTGCGGTCGCGCATGAAATCGCGCAGCTGGTCCTCGGGAATGCGGTACTCCGGATACATCGCCAGATACGGCGCCGCATCGATTGCGAACTGGGGAAAGAAATTCTTCGGTTCCTGGTAAACGCCGGCAAACCAGTTCGCGCCGGCGACCGAACGCACGCCGTCTACGCCGCGGATCTTGTCGCGGTAATGCACCGGCAGCGGCACCACCAGCGACACCGCATTGCGCGTGATCAGGCGGTCGGGTGATGCCGCATTGGCGCCCGAATACCAGGCATCGACCACGGTCTGCAGCAGGCCGAAGGACAGGATCGCCACCAGCAGCCCCAGCACCGTGAGCAGGGTGCGCAGCTTGTGGCGCAGCGTGTTGCGCAGAATCAGCTTCAGCAGGTGCATTAAATTATTTAATAAAATCAAATACTTATATAATATCCTGATACGTCACTGGCGGCAGGCGCCTAATCCGCAAGCACGCCCTTCTCCAGATGTTTCACCGAACGCGCGCGCTGCGCCGCGTGCGGATCGTGGGTCACCATGATGATGGTCTTGCCGAGTTCGCGGTTCATGCGTTCCATCAGCGCGAGGATGTCTTCCGCGGATGCGCGGTCAAGATCGCCGGTCGGCTCATCGGCCACCAGTATCGCCGGATCGGTGATGATTGCGCGCGCAATCGCCACCCGCTGCTGCTGTCCGCCCGAGAGTTCGGAGGGGTAATGCTCCATGCGGTCGGCCAGGCCCACCATGTGCAGCGCCACGTCGACATGCTCACGCCGCGCGCGCGCGGACAGTCCCGTCAGCAGCAAGGGCAATTCGACATTCTCGAAGGCGGTGAGCACCGGCATCAGGTTGTAGAACTGGAAAATGAAACCGACATTGCCGGCGCGCCAGTCGGCAAGCCCGGCCTCATCGAGGCTCATGATGTCCACGCCGCCGACGCGCAGCTCGCCGCTGTCGGGACGATCGATGCCGGCGATCAGGTTGAGCAAGGTGCTTTTGCCCGAACCCGAAGGCCCCATCAGGGAAATGAAATCGCCGGCGGCAATGTCAAAGCTGATGTCTTCCAGCACCGGCACCACCTGCCCGCCGCGACGGTAGGATTTGGTGAGATGACGGATCTCCACCGCCGGTGCGGAATGCGTCATGGCTGCGGGGTCGTCTTCTTTGCGGCTATTTCACCGCAACCGCCACCGGCGATCCGTCGCGCAATTTCTCCGGCGGCCGCAACACCACCTTGTCGCCGGCGGCAAGGGCACCCGATACCTCCACAAGATCGCCGATCTTCATGCCGCGTTTCACCTGGACCTGCGCCGCCTTGCCCTCCTTCACCACGAACACCACGGGAACGTCCCCGCGCCCGGCGATGGCCGCCGGCAGCAGCACCGTGCGCGCCGTGCGTTCGCCTTCCGGTGTTTCCTTTTCAAGAAAGGCCACCTTGGCACTCATCTCCGGCAGGATGCGCGGATCGAGATCGACGAACCGTACTTTCACCAGCACCGTCGCCTTGGCGCGATCGACGGTCGGCACGGTGCGCTGCACGGTGCCGCGGAAACGTTGCCCGGGCAGGGCATCCAGCTGGATTTCGCAGGGCTGACCGACCTTCACCTTGGCCAGGTTCGCTTCGGAAACATCCGCCTCGACTTCCAGCGTCGACATGTCGGCCATGGTCACAACCGCCGCCTGCGAACCCAGCGCCGACGAAAACGGCGTGATCACATCACCGACATTGGCGTTCTTGGTCAGAACGACGCCATCAAAGGGCGCGCGGATCAGCGTCTGCTCCACCGCAACCTCGGCCGCGCGCAGATTGGCCTCGGCGACCTTGATCGACGCCTTGTAACCGCTGATCGCCGCCTGCGCCTTTTCATGGCGCGCGATCACCGTGTCATGGGCCGCAGCCGACACGAATTTTTTTTCCAGCAGGTCGCGTGACCGGTCCAGCGCCCGCCGCGCTTCGCGCAGTTCAGCCTCCCCCTGCTCCAGGTTCGCCCGCGCCACATTGACGCTGGCCGCCGCCTGGCGCATCTGCGCCGTCACGTCATTGCTTTCCAGGCGCGCAAGAATTTCCCCGGATTTCACCTGGCTGCCTTCGCGCACGTTCAGCCACTCGAGGCGGCCGGTCGCCTTCGACGCCACGGCCGCCTTGCGCTGCGCCACCACGTAACCGGTGGCATTGAGCAGGGTGTACGCCTGCGACGGGTAAGCCTGCGACACGGTGGTCACTTCCACACCCACGGCCGCATTGCGCGTAAACGCCCAGAAAGCGGCGCCGGCCAGCAGCAGCAAGGCCAGCCACCACCACTTCAGGCGCCGGCGCGGCGCGGTACGCACCGTATTGCGGTCGATGCGCAGGCGGGAAAGGTCTTCGTTGGCCAAAATGTTTTAGAATCGGATGGACTGAACAGCCCTCATTGTACCCGGAGACCCCGATGACCGCCGCGATTCCCACGACCAAAGCTGCTTTCCAGTGGGATGACCCGCTGCTGCTCGAAGACCTGCTGAGCGAAGAGGAACGCATGGTGCGCGACACCGCGCGCGCCTACTGCCAGGAAAAGCTGATGCCACGGGTGGTCGAGGCCAACCGCCACGAGAAATTCCACCGCGAAATCATGAACGAGATGGGCGAACTCGGTTTTCTCGGGCCGACCATCGAAGGTTACGGCTGCGCCGGCGTCAACCACGTCTGCTACGGCCTGATCGCACGCGAAGTCGAACGCGTCGACAGCGGCTACCGCTCGGCATTGTCTGTGCAATCCAGCCTGGTGATGTATCCGATTTCAGAATTCGGCAGCGAGGCGCAAAAGCAGAAATACCTGCCGAAGATGGCCAGCGGCGAATGGATCGGTTGTTTCGGCCTGACCGAACCCAATGCCGGCTCCGATCCTGCCGGCATGGTCACCCGCGGCAAGAAGGTTGACGGCGGTTACTCGGTCAGCGGCGCAAAAATGTGGATCACCAACGCCCCGCTCGCCGATGTGCTGCTGGTCTGGGCCAAGGATGACGGCGGCGTGATCCGCGGCTTCATCCTGGAAAAAGGCATGAAAGGCCTGTCGGCGCCGAAAATCGAAGGCAAGTTCAGCCTGCGCTCCTCGGTGACTGGCGAGATTGTTATGGACAATGTGTTTGTGCCGGAAGAAAACGTGCTGCCCAACGTTTCAGGGCTCAAAGGCCCCTTCTCCTGCCTCAACAAGGCGCGCTACGGCATCGCCTGGGGCGCACTGGGCGCAGCGGAATTCTGCTGGCAGGCCGCGCGCACTTACACGCTGGAACGCAAACAGTTCGGCCGCCCGCTCGCCGCCAACCAGCTGGTGCAGCTGAAACTCGTCAACATGCAGACCGAAATCACGCTGGGCCTGCATGCCGCGCTGCGCCTCGGACGGCTGATCGACGAAGGCCGCGTCGCGCCGGAAATGATTTCACTGCTGAAGCGCAATTCCTGCGGCAAGTCGCTGGACATCGCACGCGTCGCACGCGACATGCACGGCGGCAACGGCATCGCCGACGAGTTCCATGTCATCCGCCATGTGATGAACCTGGAAGCCGTCAACACCTACGAAGGCACGCATGACACCCATGCGCTGATCCTCGGCCGCGCCCAGACCGGGATTCCCGCGTTCGACTGAGCATTCTGGATCCCTCCACCACAGCCCGCCGCGCGGGCATCGGCATCGGCTTGCATCTGGCAGCGGCACTGTTGTGCATCGCCTGTGCCACGACGCTGCGCGCCGAGACTGTTCCCGCCGGCAGCAGCCAGCGCAGCGTCAGCGTCGGCGATGAGGCCATCGAGCTCTATACCTACAAGCCGGCCAGCTATGCCGGCGGCCCCATCCTGCTGGTACTGCACGGCCTCGGCACCAACGCCCCCGGCTACCGCGATTACGCAAAGCCGCTGGCCGATGCGCACGGCTTCCTCGTGGTCGCGCCGCTGTTCGACCGCAAGCGATTCCCGACCTGGCGCTATCAGACCGGCGGCATCGTCCGCGACCAGCGCGCCGCCGGCGAATTCCATGTCGAGGCGGCAAGCCGCTGGACGGGAACACTCTTCCTCGCGGTCATTGATGCGGTGCGCCGCGATGAAGGCCGCCCCGACCTGCCCTACGCGCTGATCGGCCACTCAGCCGGCGGACAGGCGCTGTCGCGCTTCACCGCATTCACGCCGAACACGGCCGGACAGATCATCATCGCCAACCCGTCCACCTGGCTGTGGCCCTCGCGCGCGGAGCGTTTTCCCTTTGGTTTCGGCGGACTGCCGGAAAAAATGGCCGATGACGCGGCGCTGAAACACTACCTCGCGCAGCCGGTCACGCTGCTGCTCGGAACGGCCGACGTCAAACGCGGCGGCGACCTGAATGTCAGCGCGGGCGCCGATCGCCAGGGCGCCAACCGGCTCGAACGCGGGCACAACGCCTTTCGTGCCGCGCAAAAACTGGCCCGGGACCGCAACTGGGCCTTCAACTGGAAAGTGGTCGAAGTGCCGGGAGTCGGCCACAGCGCGCAGCGCATGTTCGGCAGCCCGGAAGCGCTGGGCCTGTTTCAGGCTCCCTGAAACACCAGTGCGGCGGCGCAGCGGATCAGGCCGTCGCGCGCTTGGGCAGCACCCAGTGCCGGCGCGGAAAATGGCAGGTGTAGCCCATCGGATTGCGCAGCAGATAATCCTGATGCTCGGGCTCGGCCTGCCAGAATGTCGCGGCCGGCACCACCTCGGTCACCACCTTGCCCGGCCACAGCTTTGACGCGTCGACATCCTTGATCGTGTCCAGGGCGACCGCTTTCTGCGACTCGCTGGCATAAAAAATCGCCGAACGGTAGCTGGAGCCGACATCGTTGCCCTGGCGGTCCTTGGTGCTCGGGTCATGGATCTGGAAAAAAAACTCCAGCAGCGCGCGAAAGCTGGTGGCTTCGTTGTCGAACACGATCTCCAGCGCCTCGGCATGCCCCGGATGGTTCGGGTAGGTCGGATGCTCGTTTTTACCGCCGGTGTAGCCGACACGGGTCGCCTGCACGCCCGGCAGTTTGCGCACCAGATCCTGCATACCCCAGAAACACCCGCCTGCCAGCACCGCAGTTTCCTTGGCCATGATTCATTTCCTTTCATCGATTCCGGATTTCAATTGCATGAACGTTCACGCTTCGACGCGTTCATTTCGGCAACTGCTTGTGCAGGACCACGGGCTTGTGCTTTGCCCGCATGCGGAGGTTCAGCACCTCCACCACCACCGAAAATGCCATCGCGAAGTAGATATAGCCCTTGGGAATATGGAAGCCCCAGCCCTCGCCGATCAGCGCCACGCCCACCAGGATCAGGAACGACAGGGCCAGCATCTTGATCGTCGGATGACGGTCGACAAAGGCGCCGATCGGTCCCGCAGCCACCAGCATCACGCCGACGGCAATCATAATCGCAATCACCATGATCGACAGCTCATCGACCATGCCCACCGCGGTGATCACCGAGTCCAGCGAAAACACGATGTCGATCACGGCAATCTGGGCGATGACGGCGCCGAACGTGGTGGTGACGGCAGTCGCCGCGCCACCCTCTGCGGCATCCACTCCTTCCAGCGAATTATGGATTTCATGCACGCTTTTCCACAGCAGGAACAAACCGCCGCCGATCAGGATCAGGTCCCGGCCGGAGAATTCGTGCCCGAAGAATCCGAACAAGGGTGCCGTCAGCGTCATCAGCCAGGACAGCGTGAACAGCAGGCCGATGCGCGTCAGCATGGCCAGCATCAGGCCGATATTGCGCGCCCTGGCCCGCTGCGCCTCGGGCAGGCGGCCGCAGAGTATGGAGATGAAAATGATGTTGTCGACGCCGAGGACGATTTCCAGCGCGGTCAGGGTCGCCAGCGCCAGCCAGGCATGCGGATCGGCAAGCCACTCCATAGTCACCTCATTTAATCAATAAAATCATATAGTTGCATGTTATCAGCGCAGCTGCGCCAGCTTCGCAACATGGATGCGGCAGGCTGCCGCACCAGCAGCTGCATTATAGAGACGGCGCATGATCGCAATCATTACACTTTGCGCTGCAGCCAAGCCCGGATTGCGAAACCGCGTCCGTGGCCGCAGCGCCAAACTGCTACAGTCGATGTCTCCCTTCATGGATCGGATAGTCCCCATGCCTGCACAGACCGCACCCTCCGCCACGAAAGAGGCCGCAGCCGCCCCTGCCACCTTTTCGATCTCGCAGCAGATTGCCGCCTTTGCCGCCGAACTGACACCGGAGGCCGTGCCCGCTGCAGTACGCGAAAACGCCAAGCTGCATGTGCTCGACGTCGTCGGCACTGCGCTCGCCGCCACCCGTTTCGATTTTGCCCAGCACGCACTGGCCGGCATCAGCAATATCGCCGAAGAAGGCCACAACAGCGTCATCGGCATGAACGTCACACTGCCGATGCGGGATGCCGTGCTGATGAACGGCATCCTCGCCCACGGCCTTGATTACGACGACACCCATCCGGGGGCAATCGTACACCCGACCGCCAGCGCATTCCCCTGCGCGCTGGGCCTCGCCGAAAAACGCGATGCTGCCGGCGCAGATCTCCTGCTGGCGTACATCCTCGGCGTCGAAATCGCCACCCGGCTCGGCGTTGCCGCCGCCGGCACCATGCACACCAACGGTTTCCACACCACCGGCATTGCCGGACATTTCGGCTGCGCCGTCGCCGCCGGCAAACTCATGAACCTGAGCCCGCAACGCCTGCAGTACGCGCAAGGCTTCGCCGGCAGCACCGCTTCCGCCATTTCCGAGCATCGCGCCGATGGGGCCTGGAACAAACGCCTGCATCCGGCCTGGGCCGGCGTCGGCGGCATCACCGCAGCGGCACTGGCCAGCGGCGGTTTCATCGGCACCAAAAAAATCTACGAAGGCGCCGACGGCATTTTCCGTTCGCACACCGGCACCCGCTTCAAGGAAGTCGACATGGGCGCGATGACGCGCAATCTTGGCCAGGAATGGCTGCTCAACGAAGTGGCAATCAAACCCTTCCCGATCTGCCACCTGCTGCATGCCTGCGCCGATTCCGCGCTGGCGATCCGGCGCAAGCACAATGTAAAAGCGGAAGACATCGTCAAGGTGCGCGCGCTGCTGCACCCTGAAACCTTCCACTACATCGCCGAGCCGGCCGACATGCGCCGCCGTCCGGTGTCCGACTACATGGCCAAGTTCAGCGTCCAGTTCGTGCTCGCCGCCTGCTTTGTCCGCGGCAAATTCGGTTTTGCCGAACTGGAA
Source organism: uncultured Bordetella sp. (assembly GCA_964606765.1). GTDB lineage: Bacteria > Pseudomonadota > Gammaproteobacteria > Burkholderiales > SG8-41. The sequence continues at coordinate 14,734 of CAZSIR010000042.1, forward strand.
ACCGATGCACTGAACGATGCGGCGATCCTCGCGCTGGCGCAGAAGGTGCATCACGAGGCCGATCCGGATTCAGCCTTTCCGAAATATTTTTCCGGCGGCGTGGTCGTCACCACCAGGGACGGCCGCGAACTGGTGCACATGGAAAAAATCAACCGCGGCGCCGGCGAACGCGCGTTGTCCGCGCAAGACATCAGCGAAAAATTCTTCGACAACGCATCGCTGGTGATTTCGAAACCGCAGGCTGAACGCATCCGCAGCGCGGTGCTGGCCATGGACCAACACAGCACACGCGATCTGACCCGGGCACTGAGCCTGAAATGCTGAGCCTTAAAATAATTAATTAAATCAAATACTTACGTATGTCACTCGATCTTGATCATCTGCGCAGCTGGATCGGCAAAAGCGAAACCCACCACGACACCGCCACCGCCTTTCCGATCGCGGCACTGGCCGCAACCTTGGACCGCAGGGATCCGCCGCCAAAAACCGGCGATGTCATTCCGCACAGCGGCCACTGGCTGTATTTCCTCGAAACCGCCGTGAACGCGGACCTGAGCCACGACGGCCATCCCAAACGCGGTGGTTTCCTGCCGCCGGTAGCGCTGCCGCGGCGCATGTGGGCGGGCGGCCGCATCGATTTCCGCCAGCCTTTGCGGGTCGGCGACGCCATCAGCCGCGAATCCGAAATCCTGTCCGTGGAAGCCAAGTCGGGCAAAAGCGGCAGCCTGGTGTTTGTTACGGTGCGCCACACCGTCAATGCCGGCAGCACGACCTGTATCGTTGAAGAACACGACATCGTCTACCGTGAAGCCGCGAAACCGGGCGAAGCTGCACCCACAGGCAAACCGGCGCCGCAGACCGCGGTCTGGCGGCGCGAATTAAAAACCGACGAGGCCGTGCTGTTCCGTTATTCCGCGCTGATTTTCAACGCGCACCGCATCCATTACGACATCGACTATTGCCGCGACACCGAGGGTTATCCGGGACTGATCGTGCACGGACCGCTGCAGACCACGCTGCTGCTCGACCTGTGCCGCCGCAGCGACCCACGCCCGGTGCGCACGCTCGATTACCGCGCCACGCATCCGGTGTTCCACCAGGAAACCTTCAGCGTGAATGGCCAGCCTTCAGCCGATGGCAAATCCGTGGAGCTGTGGACTGCGAATGCCGCGGGCTGCTACGCGATGCGCGGAACTGCGACGTTTAAAACCGCTTCATTGGCAAACGGAGAGGCCGTTTGAAACCAAAGAATGTGTCTGCTTTCTTTATTTTGTTAGCAGCAATGGTTTGCACAACGGCAATCATATTATTGGTCTTTTCCGATTTTTTTCTCAGGTCAATTGGTGTGTTTGTTCAAAAACCTGAATATACAAATAGCAAAAGTGAAATCGAAATTGAGTTATCAGAATCCGCTACGAAATCCGAATTGATTTTAAAAGTACCAAAATCGTATTTGACCGATTCGAGGCAACGGAATGGCGGAAAGCAGGATTTTATTGATATTCAAGCCATTCTTCCGGATATGGAAAGCGCTGGAGATTTTTTGAATGACAAAGATAAAAGCGTTTCTTTACGGAGCGCCTTCATTGAGAAAAGAATCTTTATCAGCCTCATGAGTCCATACGGACATTTTGATGCAAAAAGTTATTTAAAAACTCGTGGATACGATACAAAGCGCTCGAATTTATATGGAATGTCCAAGTATCAACTAACCAACTGTAATGGAAAAGATGAGGCCAGTGTCGAAAAAGAGCTGTCGGAAAAGAAATGCATTGTTCAAGGGATAAGTGAATACTATGTTGCAGCGGACGAAGGGTTTAATGTGGTTTTTTATTGTGATCGACCAGAAATAAATCCTACAGGAGGGTGTAGCGGCATTTCTCGCTATAAAAATAAGCCTCTAAAATATACATTTCGACAAACCCAACTTTCGGATTGGCGGGATATTGATCGAAAAGTAAGAGCTCTTTTAGACAGTTTTTTTGTTTCTGAAGTTTTGCCAAAAAAGAAGGTGCGTACCAACTAAATTCATTCGATGAAAAAACGCGGGAGCCGGTCTAGCATCGCGTCATTCATCCCAGTGTGGCTTCCTCGGGGCTCCGCACTCATCACTCATCATTCCGCACTCGATTTAACTACCAATTTGCTTCTCGATCCGGTGTCGCGCCAATGTTGTGGATCGACAGGTCAGAGCCGTTGAATTCCTGCTCCCGATCCAGCCGAATGCCGACCACAGACTTCAGTACACCGTAAACAACAAAACCGCCAACCAGCGCAATCACCACGCCCAGCCCGGTGCCTATCAGCTGCGCGGTCAGGCTGACGCCACCCAGGCCGCCCAGCGCTTTTGATCCGAAGATGCCGCAGGCGATGCCACCCCACACGCCGCACAGGCCGTGCAGCGGCCACACGCCCAACACATCGTCGATTTTCAGTTTGTTCTGCGTCAGTGTGAACATGTAAACGAACAACGCACCGGCAACAGTGCCGGTAGCCAATGCGCCGGCAGGATGCATCACATCCGAACCCGCGCACACAGCGACCAGCCCGGCCAGCGGTCCGTTATGCACAAAACCCGGATCGTTGCGACCAACCACCAGCGCAGCGACGATGCCGCCGGCCATTGCCATCAGCGAATTGACCGCGACCAGGCCGGAAATCTTGTCGATGGTCTGCGCCGACATCACGTTGAAACCGAACCAGCCGACCGTCAGGATCCACGCGCCCAGCGCAAGAAAGGGAATGCTCGACGGAGGCTGCGCGCTGACGCCGCCCTCCTTCGGATATCGGCCGATGCGAGGCCCGAGCAGGATCACCGCAGCCAGCGCCAGCCAGCCGCCCACCGCGTGCACCACCACCGAACCGGCGAAATCATGGAATTTGGCACCGGCCACCGACTCGATCCACGGCTGCACGCCGAAGCGGTCATTCCACGCGATGCCTTCAAAAAAGGGATACACCAGACCGACGATCAGCGCCGTCGCGATCAGTTGCGGGTTGAATTTCGCGCGTTCGGCGATGCCGCCGGAAATGATCGCGGGCACCGCCGCGGCAAAAGTCAGAAGGAAAAAGAACTTGGTGACCTCGAAACCGCTTTTCTCCGCCAGCTGTTCGGCGCCGACCATGAAGGACACGCCATAGGCCACGCCGTAGCCGACGAAAAAGTAGACGATGGTGGATACCGCGAAATCGGTCAGGATCTTGACCAGCGCATTGACCTGGTTTTTCCGCCGCACCGTGCCGACCTCGAGGAAGGCGAAGCCGGAATGCATGGCCAGCACCATGATCGCGCCGAGCAGGATGAACAAGGTATCGGTACTGATTTTTACGGCTTCCATGGGTCTCCTCCCCTGAAAATTAACCGGGAACTACAAAGCAATAGTTGTTCCTGAATCTAAATTATTGTTTTTATTGGATATGTCCTTAGCACACCCAGTCATAGAGCACATATATAGTGCATATGCTGATTATTTGCACTTTTAAAGTGCATTTGGACTGCGAACGCCTGGCCCAGAGCCATCGCCACGCCCGATCCCAGGCAATCCGGTAAATCATTGAAGAAATTGGTATATTCAGCCTCCATGTGCCCTGCACCCACTCCCTCCGCCACGGTCGCGCCGCCACAGGGCGACCGGTCGCTGACGCTGGCCCAGGTCATCACCGATCTGATCGCCGACGGACTGATTCCCCGGGATGAAGGCGAAAAGCTGGTCGCCAACCGCCGCCACAGCCGCAGCGATGTGCATCCGCTGGTGGTCATCGCCGACCAGAAATGGAAAGACCCGAAAAATCCACGCAAGCTGCTCACGGTCGAAGCGCTGACGCAGTGGCTTGCTGAAAAAGTCGGCCTGCCCTATCTGCACATCGATCCCTTCAAGATCGATTTCACCGCGGTGACCAAGGTGATGTCGAACGCCTATGCCGCGCGTTACAAAATCCTGCCGGTCAGCGTGAACACCCGCGAAGCGACCATCGCCACCGCCGAACCCTGGGTGCGCGGCTGGGAGGCTTCGCTGAAACAGGTGCTGCGCCTCGACATCAAGCGCGTCATCGCCAACCCGGTGGACATCCAGGGTTATGTCGTCGAGTTCTACAACCTGGCGCGCTCGGTGCAGGGTGCGACGACCAAGGACAAGGGCGCCGCCTCCGAAATCGCCAACTTCGAGCAGCTGGTGCAGCTCGGCCGCAGCGGCCAGCTCGACGCCAACGACCAGCATGTCGTGCACATCTGCGACTGGCTGTTCAATTACGCCTTCGAGCAGCGCGCCAGCGACATCCACCTCGAACCGCGGCGCGAAGCCGGCAATGTGCGTTTCCGCATCGACGGCGTGCTGCATCAGGTTTACCAGATTCCGACGCCGGTGATGGCGGCGATGACTTCCCGCATCAAGGTGCTGGGGCGCATGGACGTGGTGGAAAAACGCCGGCCGCAGGACGGACGCCTGAAAACGGTGGCGCCCGACGGCGGCGAAATCGAGCTGCGGCTGTCGACCATGCCCACCGCCTTCGGCGAAAAAATGGTGATGCGGATCTTTGATCCGGAAAACCTGGTCAAGGATTACAAGGAACTGGGCTTCTCCGAGGAGGAGGAAAAAAAATGGGGCCGGATATCCGGCAAGCCCCACGGCATCATCCTCGTCACCGGCCCCACCGGCTCCGGCAAGACCACGACGCTGTATTCAACGCTGAAGCAGCTGGCCGCGCCGGAAGTGAATGTCTGCAGCGTCGAAGATCCGATTGAAATGGTCGAGCCCAGCTTCAACCAGATGCAGGTGCAGACGGCGATCGGCGTCGATTTTGCATCGGGCATCCGCACGCTGATGCGCCAGGACCCGGACATCATCATGGTCGGCGAGATCCGCGATCTTGAAACCGCGGAGATGGCGATCCAGGCGGCGCTGACCGGCCACCTGGTGCTGTCCACGCTGCATACC
>CAZSIR010000043.1:0-19351 GCA_964606765.1 uncultured Bordetella sp.
CGAGTCTACTGATCCGGGTTCCGCCACAAAAAAACGGGGTCAAGTTCCGATCATATTCCGGATCTGACCCCGCTTTTGAATGGGCATCCAGACTGAATGCCTCCTGATCAGTTCACCTTGACGCCAGACTCCTTCACAATTCGCGCCCATTTGGCGTGATCGCTTTTAAGCAGCTTGTCGAATTCCGCGGGACCGGCAGGCACGCTGTCCCCGCCGAGGCGTTTTTTGACATCGGGCAGTGACAATATGGCGGCAATTTCATCGCTCAGACGTTTGATGATGGCAGCCGGGGTTCCTGCGGGTGCCAGTACACCCCACCAAGTCACCGCCTCGAACCCCTTGAACCCGGCTTCCGCAATGGTCGGAATCTCAGGAGCATCAGGCACCCGCTTCTGCGAAGTGATGGCAATCACCCGGATGGTACCGGCCTGCATGTGCGGCTTGGCGCTTTCGAGCGAAGAGATGTAGAAATCGGCACGTCCCGCGATCAGGTCGGGAATCGCCTGAGCCGCACCTTTGTATGGAACATGCACAAAATTCATTTTCGTGGCGCCCTTAAGCAACTCCCCGGTGAGATGAGCCACGGTACCGTTGCCAGGAGAGGCGAAAGTCAGCCCATCCGCTTTCGCTTTCGATGCCGCAATCAGTTCACTGACCGATTTGTAGGCGGACTTGGCCGACACGCTCACCGCGAGCGGCGCAATGTCAACCAGGCTGACCGGCGTAAAATCCTTGAGGGCGTCATACGGAAGCTGACGGTACAACGCGGGGCCAATTGACAGATTACTGGTTTGCCCCATGACCAGGGTGTAGCCGTCGGAGGCTCCTTTGGCCGCGATGCCGATGCCGATCGTACCACCGGCACCACCACGGTTATCAACGATCACCTGCACACCGAGACGCTCGGACAGTTTGGTGGTGATCAACCGCGAAACGATGTCCGTACCCCCTCCCGGCGGAAAGGGAACGATGAACCGGATCGGTTTATCGGGGTAAGCTTCCTGCGCCAGTACGGTGCCGGTCAGTCCCGCAGCAATGACCAATGAAGCCCGCAAAATGCTGAGTATTTGTTTTTTCATGATATTTCCTCCTTTTTTAATCGTTCAAATTAAACGAAGTGTCAGCACGATGCCCCGGCTTTCACTTCTTCAATCACACGTCACTTCACCCAGTACGCCGAGTATGTTGTGTGCTGCAGCCGTGCCCATGTTGACGTAGGCGTCTGCTGTCACACCCCCGATGTGCGGGGAACACACCACGTTGTCCAGAGTGCCCAAGTCCCCGGGAGCCGTCACCGGCTCCTGCGCAAAACAGTCGAGCCCGGCGGCACGTATGGTTCCGGCACGCAAGGCCTCGATCAGGGCGCTCTCGTCGATCAATCCACCGCGTGCGGTATTGACTAGAATGGCGCCGGAGCGCATGCGTGAAAACTTTTCACGACCGAAGAAATTGCGGTTCTCCGGTGTCAGCGGGCAATGCAGTGATATCACGTCAGCCGCAGTTACCAGCTCGTCCAGTCCGCACAGCGTGACGCCGGCAGGCGCCGTCTTGCGGAACGGGTCATGCGCCAGCACTTTCATGCCGAAAGCAATTCCGGCCTGCGCCACCCGCTCGCCAATGGCCCCCATGCCGACCAGCCCCAGGGTTCTTCCCGCAAGCTCCATGCTTTTGTGCGTCGGCTTGTCCCAATGGCCTTCCTGCATGCGCCGATTGAGATAGGGCACCGACTTGGCACAGGCCAGGATCAGCGCCCAGGTATGTTCTGCTACAGCTGCCGCGTTGGCTCCAGTAGCCGGCTTTACCGCAATGCCCCGCTTTGCTGCGGCCTGCGCGTCGATGGTGTCGATGCCGACGCCGTGCTTGGCAATCACCTTCAGTCCAGGGGCTTCGTCCATGATGCGCGCGCCCACTTTCCCGTAGCGCACGATCATTGCAACCGGCCGGTGTTGCCGGCAGAGCATTGCAAGGCTTTCCTCGTCTGGAGTCTTGCCGGCATAAACCAGGTCAAAGTCCTTCAGCAGGTCGACGGCCTGGGGCGCCAGATCAGCTCCGGTAACGATGACAACGGGTTTCACAGCGATTCACCCGCCTTCAGCACACCTGCCGAACGCAATGCCGGCTCCAGCCATGCCGGGGTCAGCTGCTCTCGCTTGCGGATTCCTTCGATACGCCTGCTCTCGTCGCGCACTTTCTGCGCGGCCGGCTCCAGCAATCCTGCGGCCCGTTCCCGCTCGATGACAACCACGCCGTCAGCATCGCCGACGATCAGATCTCCGGGGTTGACCGCCGTGTCGCCGATCGAGATCGGCCAGTTCACACGCCCCGGTACGAACTTGGTCGGGCCGTTTGGATTTCCCCCCACCGAAAATACCGGCAGCCCGAGCTGGCGCAATTCCTCCAGGTCGCGGGCGGCAGCATCCATCACCACGCCTGCAATGCCGATCGCCTTGCACTGGTTGATCATGATCGCCCCCATCAGGGCGCAGGTCCTGTCGCCCTTGCCGTCGATCACCAGCACGTCGCCGGGCTTGGCAATGGCCATTGCGGCGTGAATCATCAGGTTGTCACCGGGGCGCACTTCTACTGTCAGCGCCGGTCCTGCGCATTTCATATCAGGGGCCACCGGGGCAATACGTCCGTGCAACGTGCCGCGGCGTCCGGCCACGTCGGCCAGTATCGCCGCCTGGAATTGGGCTGCACGCTTCACGACATCCGGTGCGACCCGTTCAAATTCCCGGCGAAATTCGGGAAATACATTTGCAGCCATCTGGCCTGGCTCCTTTAGTCTTGTGACCGGGTCTTCGTGAACCCGCACTGTTATTAGAGAAGAGCGCGGACTGTAGGCCGATGGTTTGACAGACGCAACACTGTTTCATAGAATGAAACAATGAAAAAAAGCCGCAGCGAAAGCGAAGCCGGCATCGGCGTCATTGCGGTCGCCCGTGCCTTTGCCATTCTGGACGCCTTCAAGGCCAGCGAAAACGCGTTGACCCTGGGGGAGCTGTCACGTCGTACGGGGCTGCACAAGACCACAGTGCTGCGCATCGCGCGGACCATCGCCGGTACCGGATACATGGTGCAGTTGCAGGACGGCGCCTGGCGGCTGGGGGCAGGTGCCGCATGGCTGGGCGCACGCTACCAGACCACCTACGACCAGACAGCGAGCATCGAACCCATCCTGCGGGACCTCTCCAACGTCACAGGTGAGAGCACCGCCTTCTACGTACGGGAGAAGGATTCGCGTGTCTGTGTCGTACGTGTCGACGGGCCCCAGACCATCCGCCACCATGTCCGGGTTGGAGAACTGTTGCCGATAGATCGCGGAGCCATCGGCCGCGTGCTGCTGGCATTCTCAGGCGAATCGGGCAAGTTGTACGACACGATTCGTTCCACGGGCCACCATTTCACAGCTGGTGAGCGCGATCCGCAGGTCTCCAGCATTTCCTGCCCGGTGTTTGGCATCAATGGACGACTGGCCGGCTGTGTTGCGATCACCGGACCGATTACACGCCTGACAGGTCAAGTCGCAAACAAACACATACCGGCCGTCCGCAAAGCCGCCTCGCGACTGAGCTTCGAACTCGGAGGGCAGGCCGCGGGCATCAAGATGTCTTGAAATACGATTGAGAACTCCAGACGTCCAGAATGTGCCGGCCGGCGATACGGCAGCGCACCGCGTCTAATAGAATACCGGGCGAGCGGCGGCCTTCCGTGCCGCCGCATCCGGAGGAGTCGCTTTGAAACAGAACAAGAAACTCGGCATCGCCGTCATCGGCGCCGGCCGCATCGGCACTCTGCGCGCGCGCCTGTCGGCCAAGCATCCTTCCGTCGGATTTCTCGCCATCGCCGACCTCGATCCGGCGCGCGCCGCGACCCTGGCCAAAACCACCGGAGCCGACCTGCATTCGGCCAACAATTTCGAAATCATCGAGCGGCCGGAAGTGACCGCGGTGTTTGTCTCGACACCGGAAGGCGAGCATGCGGCACCGATCAAACGTGCGCTCGAACTCGGCAAACCGGTGCTGGTGGAAAAACCGATCGCGCTGTCACTGACCGACGCCGAAGACATCCTCGCCACGCTGAAAGCCACGAATGGCGAACTGCGCATCGGCTACAGCCGCCGCTACAAGGAATGCTACCTGCGCGCCAAGGAGCAGATGATCCATGGCCGGCTCGGCCGCGTCACCGGCGGCCTCGCCCGCGTCTACAACTCGCGCGCCCAGGCCTTCGCCATCCTCAAGCGCGACCCGCATGCGACCCCGGTGCTGGACGTGCTGACCTATTACGTCGACCTGATGTGCTGGTTCCTTGAAGGCAACCCGCCGGTGGAAGTAATTGCCCGCGGCCAGAAAGGCATTTTCCGTGACGCCGGTTACGGCGCCGACGATGTGACCTGGGCCATTGTCACTTTCGCCGACGGTGCGGTCATCAATTTCGGCGTCAGCTACGCGCTGCCGGCGAAGTATCCGACGCTGGGGCAGTCCGACCGCGTTGAACTGCTGGGGACCGAAGGCACGATCATCATCGACGACGACCACATGCACCACATCCTCTACTCGGACAAGGGCATCCCGCACGCCTATGTGCCGGATCACGCGGTCAACATGGCCTTCCTCGGCAGCAACACCGCCGGCGACTGGGCGGTCGGTGATTTCTGGGGACCGCTGGGCAACGAAACCCGCGCCTGGCTCGATCATCTGGCGACCGGCAGTCCCACGGTACACACCACGCCGCAGCAGGCGATGATCAACCTGCAGACCACCATTGCCATCGAGCGTTCGGCGCGCGACGGCAAGCCGGTGCGCCTGCCGCTGGAAACCTGAGCGGATACAACAACAACTTCGGTCAAGCTGGAGGAACTTCATGCTTCGAATCGCTTTTACCGTCTGTGTCATCGTTTTCGCTGTCGCTGCAAGGGCGCAGGATTATCCCAACCGTCCCGTACGCATGATTTCGCCCAATCCCCCCGGCGGCGCCAATGACACCATCGGCCGCATCATCGCCATCAAGCTCGGCGAGGTGCTGGGCCAGCCGATGGTCATTGACAACCGCGGTGGCGCCGGCGGCACGCTGGGCGCCGAAATCGCCGCGCAGTCCAACCCCGATGGTTACACGCTGCTCGCCGGTTCGGTGTCGACGCATTCATTTTCGCCGGCGCTGAAGGCCAGACTCAATTACGACCCGGTGAAGGATTTCACGCCGATTTCGCTGTTCGCGATTTCGCAGAACCTGCTGGTGACCAGCCCCTCGCTGAAAGTGAACAACGTCAGGGAACTGGTGGCGCTGGCCAAATCCAGACCGAAATCGCTGAACTACGCCTCGGGCGGCACCGGCTCGACCAGCCACTACGCGATCGCGCTGTTCGTGCATCGCGCCGGCATCGACAAGGACACGGTGCATATCCCGTACAAGGGCGGTGCGCCGTCGGTTGCCGCCACGATGTCCGGTGAAACCCAGTTCTATTTCGGCCCCATGGCCAGCATGACCTCGCAGGTGCAGGCGGGCAAACTGAAGGCCATTGCGGTCGGCGGCCTCAAGCGCTCGCCCACGCTGCCCGACATTCCGACCGTGGCCGAATCCGGCATTCCCGCCTATCAGTCCTTCGGCTGGTTCGGCCTGCTGGCGCCGGCGAGGACGCAGAGGCCCGTCGTCGCCAGGCTGCATGAGGGCACCGTGAAGGCCGTGACTGCGCCCGACATCGCACAGAAATTCCTCCAGCTGGGCGTCGATCCGGTGCACAACACACCGGATGAATTCAGCCGCTTCATCGCCGACCAGCTGCTGCGCTACAAGGCCGCCGTCAAGGAGCTGGAGATCAAGGCCGATTGACCGCGGCAAGCTGCGGCATAATCCCGCTTCAGCAATCGCCCTGCCGGCGATCAGCATTCATACAACGAGGAAAACCCGTCATGGCCCGCATCTCATCCGCATCCCCCGAAATCCTTGCCGGTCTCGCCGAGGATTTCGAAAAGGCGAAAAAAACCCGCGGCTATGTCGCCAACAGCTGGTACACGCTGGCGCGCAAGCCGAAGATATTCAAGCTTTTCCGTCAGCTGAACAGCGCGGTCATGCAGGATCCGGGCGAAGTGCCGGCGCCCCTGAAAACCATGATTGCGGAAGTCGTCAGTGCCGCGGCCGGCTGCCGCTACTGCGCCGCGCACAATGCCTCGAATTCCTACAAGAACGGCATCCCCGTCGAGAAGGTCGAAGCACTGTGGCAATTCCAGACCAGCCCCCTGTTCAGCGACGCCGAACGCGCAGCGCTGAACCTGGCGCTGGCGGTGGGTTCCTGCCCGCCAGCCTCAACGGATGCGCATTTCGATGAACTGAAAAAATATTATTCGGAAGACGCCATCACCGAAATCGTCGCCGTGCTGGCGCTGTTCGGCTGGCAGAACCGCTGGAACGACACCATGGCAAGCGAACTCGAGGACAGCCCGCTGTCGTTTGCCGAGGAGCACCTGAAAAAATCCGGCTGGAACGTGGGTGTGCACGCCAAAAAGGGCGGCAAGGCGTAAGCGCAACCCGGCATACCCGGCAGCGCGGCATTCACTTCCCGCGATCAGCCCGGCGGCCAGTGCATGGACCGCCCGGCCAGTATGTGCAGGTGCAGATGGAATACCGTCTGCCCCGCGTCAGCGCCGTTGTTGACGACAAGGCGGAAGGCATCGCCCACCCCCAGTTGCCGTGCCACCTTGCCGGCCGCCAGCAGCAGGTGGCCCAGCAGGGCCTGATCACCCTCCACGGCATCCGCCAGCCGGGGAATTTCCTGCTTGGGGATGACCAGAACATGGGTCGGCGCCTGGGGATTGATATCGCGGAATGCGAGGCAATGTGCATCCTCATAGACGATATCGGCGGGAATCTCCCGGGCGATGATCCTGCTGAACAGTGTTGCCATAAAATTCCTTTAAAAACAGATATTTATAAAGCCAGGCTGGCAGTAGCCCCGCTCCACACCGGTTCCCTGCCCAAATTTTTTTGATGCTAGCCGGGGACAGTACTGGCGTCAAAGCCGGCCGCAAAGTCAGCAGTCACTGACTTATTTTGTTGCAATGCAATAAATATTTCGCGCCAAGCCTTGACATGGGCTCAGACGCCCTTATAATTTGAATTGTGCGGTGCAATATAACTGCACCGGAAAAAATCAATTCCACCGTTATTTTTTATTAATTATTTGTTTTTAAAGGAGATTTACAATGTATCAGACTCCGGAACAACTTATTGCAATGAACAAAGCCAACCTCGAATCCGCCATGCGTTTTGCCGGCGTGGCCATCGAAGGCGCCGAGCGCATGATCGACCTGCAGATGAAAGCCGCGAAATCCGCGTTTGCTGATGGCATCGAAAGCGCGAAAGCGCTGGCCGCCGTCAAGGATTTCCAGCAATTCGCCGCGCTGAAAGACACCATGGCGCAACCGACGCTGGAAAAAGCCACGGCCTACGCCAAAAGCGTTTACGACCTGACCACCGAAACCCAGGCCGAATTCGGCAAGCTGGTTGAAGTCCAGGTCGCCGACTTCAACAAGGAAGTCGTCGCCACGCTGGACAAGATGGTGAAATCGGCCCCGGCCGGTTCGGAAGTCGGCATTGCCGCCATCAAGTCGGCGATTGCCTCGGTCAACGCCGCCTACGACAATCTGGCGAAAGTCGGCAAGCAGTTCGCGCAAGCCACCCAGTCGAACCTGGAAGCCGCGGCTTCGCAGGCGACTGCTTCGGTGAAAAAAGCCGGCAAGAAGTAACGCTTCAGCTTCAGTCACACGCTGCAAACAAAAAGCCCCCGGATCCCGGGGGCTTTTTGCTGTACGGAGAAACTGCAGCTTCAGGTTTGTGCGGCCGCCACCCACGGAAACCCGAGCCCGCTGACGCCGGACTGCAGCATCGCAATCGCCTCCTGCACCTGGGCGGCATTGCCACGCACACCGAGCTCGATAAAGCGCTCCGGCGTCACCCGCGGCAGGCTGAACACCTTCAATTGCGGATAGGCGCGCAGGCATTCATTCATCAATTCGATCAGCTGGCTTTCCCCCGCCTCGCGCACGATGATTGCCGCCTCCACCGCGCGCTCGGTACCGGCCTGCGCATAGTGCGTATCCAGCACCCACGCCAGCATGGGCCAGGCCATCTCGGGAAATCCCGGCAGAAAATGATGGTTGCGGAAACTGAAGCCGGGAATGCGGTTGTACGGGTTGGGAATGATCGCGGCGCCCTCGGGAAACTCGCCCATCATCAGCCGCTGCGGCGTGACGCCGCGCGGGTCCTCGACAAAACGGCCGCGAATCTCCGCTTCGGCCTCGGGATGCAGCTTCAGCGCAACGCCGGCCGCCGCCGCCGCGCATTGCCGCGTGTGATCGTCGGGGGTGGCGCCGATGCCGCCAAAACTGAAAACCACGTCGCTGGCGGCCATGGTCCGGCGTAGCGTCCCGGTAATCAGCGCCGGATCGTCGCCCAGGTACTGCGCCCAGGACAGTTCGATGCCGCGCTCGGCCATGGTGGCGATGGCTTTCGCCATGTGTTTGTCCTGGCGTTTGCCGGACATGATTTCATCCCCGATGATGATGGCGCCGAATTTCATGCAAGACCCTGATTTGATGTTTCATGCGAAAAAATGGCCGCGGCAGTTTGCGCGCGGCCGGCTGCTTGATTCCGGAATTTCAGCTGTGGATGTAGCTCTCCAGCTGCTGGATGGTCTGCTGCTGGATTTCGATGACCGCCTTCACCAGATCGCCGATGGAGAGTACGCCGACGACACGCCCCTTGTCGAGCACCGGGAGGTGGCGGATGCGGCGGCCGCTCATCAGCGCCATGCATTCATCCACGGTATGCAGCGGCGATACGGAAACCACCTTGTCCGACATGATGTCGCTGACGGCCAGATCATGCGAGGATTTTCCCAGCAGGATGACCTTGCGCGCATAGTCGCGCTCCGACATGATGCCGCGCAGGTCGCTGCCGCTCATCACCAGCAGCGCGCCGACGTTTTTTTCCGCCATCAGTTTCAGCGCGGCAAACACGCTGGTTTCCGGAGTCACTGACAACACGCCGCCACCCTTGCCCTGCAGCAACTGGTTCACGGTTTTCATGGTTTCCTCCTCGGGGAAACACCGGTTTTCACCGGCCGGGGAATCAGTCTCGGCCAATTTTCCGGCCGGCGCAAGCGGCAGCGCAGCAAGGTTACTGTCCGCCGATGGCGTCAGCTTTTTGCAGCAGATTCTGCGCCATGCGGATGTTGGCGATGTCCACCAGGCGGCCATCGACCTGCACCGCACCCTTGCCCTCGCGGGCGGCCTGTTCCATGGCTTCCACGATGCGCCGGGCCCTGGCGACTTCCTCCGCGGACGGACTGAACACCGTGTTCGCCGCCGCGATCTGCGTCGGATGGATCGCCCATTTGCCCTCGTAACCCAGGGCCGCCACGCGCCGCGCTGCGGCAAGATAACCGTCGGCGTCCTTGAAGTCGCCATATGGACCGTCGATCGGCCGCAGTCCCCAGGCGCGGCAGGCCACCAGCAGGCGCACCTGCGCCGCATGCCAGGGATCCGTCTGGTGGAATTCACGCCTGCCCTGCGCATCACGGTCGGCCAATACGCCGTATTCCGGATGCAGGCCGCCGATGATGGTGGTGCGGGCGCGGGTGGAAGCGGCAAAATCACCAGAGCCGAAAGCCAGCGCTTCCAGGCGGCGGCTCGACTGCGCGATGGCCTCGATGTTGGCCATGCCCAGCGCGGTTTCGATCAGCACTTCAAAACCGATGCGTTTGTCACGGCCCTGCCCCTGCTCGATCTGCGTCACCAGCATGTCCAGCGCATACACATCCGCCGGCACACCGACTTTGGGTATCACCAGCATGTCCAGCCGCGGGCATTGCTCAACCAGATCAACCACATCGCGGTACATGTAATGCGTGTCGAGACCGTTGATGCGCACCGCCATCACCTTGCGCCCCCAGTCGACGTCGTTCAGCGCGGCAATGACGTTCTTGCGCGCCCGCGGTTTGTCATCCGGCGCCACCGCGTCCTCGAGGTCGAGAAAAATCACGTCCGCCGCCGACTGCGCCGCCTTGTCGAACAGCGCGGGATTGACGCCGGGCACCGCCAGTTCGGAGCGGGTCAGGCGCGGTGTTGCGGGTTCGGGCTGGGTAAAACTCATGTCATTTTCCTTTGTTCACGACAGTACCCGACATCTGCTCGAGCACCGTGATCAGCGCCGCAAGGTCATCCTGACCGCGGCCCTGGCCCATCAGCGCATTGATCTGCTGCATCACCGCGGCTCCGCCGGGCGAGGCGATGCCGGCAGCACGCGCGAGTTCCAGCACGATGCCGAGATCCTTGTGATACAGCCGCGTGTCAATGCCGTTGGCGTAGTTGTGCTCCACCATGCGCTTGCCGAACAGCTCCATGACACGACTCGCGGCGACACCACCAAGCATCACTTCGCGCACCTTGGCGGGATCGGCACCGAGCCGGCCCGCCAGATGCAGCGCCTCGGCCACCCCCTGCGTCGCCACCAGCAGCGCGAGCTGGTTACAGGCCTTGGTGATCTGGCCGGCGCCGCTGTCACCGACACGGGTGATGGTTTTGCCCATGCAGGCGAACAAGGGCTTGATGCGTTCGAAGACTTCCGGAGTACCGCCGACCATGATCGACAACGTCGCCTGTTCCGCACCCATCGGTCCGCCGGATACCGGCGCATCGAGCATGGCGATGCCTTTGGCCGCCAGCGTCTCTGCGACAGCCCGCGCAACCGCGGGCGAGATCGTCTCCATGTCGACCACCACGCTGCCGCGTTTGGCGCCCTCGATGAGGCCGCCCGGTCCGGTGACCACGGCTTCAAAATCACTGGAAGCCGTGACCATGGTGAACACCACTTCGGAAGCCGCAGCCAGCGCGGCAGGTGATTCATAAAAGCTTGCGCCCGCCGCGACCAGCGGCGCTGCGCTTTCCGCGCGACGCGACCAGACCCCGAGATGGTGCCCCCCCTTCATCAAATGCTGCGCCATGTGGCGCCCCATCGCACCCAGTCCGATGAATCCGATATTCACTGTAACTCCTTGTTCAAGCCTTGCCGACCCAGCCCAGCGCCATGATCAGCGGCAATGTGATCCAGAACAGTATGGTAGTCCAGCCGATCAGCAGTGCGGCAGCCCCGGCATCCAGTTTAAATCGATCCGCCAGCAACAATGCCGTCATCATCGCCGGCGTCGCGCCCTCGACCACCGCCGCGTACTGCGCCTCGCCCATGCCGGCATAAATCTGCGGCGCAAGCAGCCAGACGATGAATGGCGTCATCAGCAGTTTGATGCCGGCCACCGCAAGAATTTCGCCGCGCGGCACCAGGTTGCGCCAGGGGATGGTCATGCCGAGCACGAACAGGATCACCGGAATCGTCGCCTGGCCGATGAAACGTGTCGCGTTGACCAGCGGTTCGTAGGTCAGGCTCAGCTGCTGGCAGGCAAAACCCGTCAGGAAGGCCCAGATCGGCGGCATGGTCAGCATCACGCCCAGCACCGCCGGTTGTTTGCCGCCGGAATCGCGTGAGCCGAGGCGCGTGGCGATCCACACACCCAGCGTCCAGACCACCGGCATGGTCATCAGCATGTCGTTGAACACCGCGTAACGCATCGCGCCGGCGCCGAAAAAAAACACCAGCACCGGCGCACCGATGTTGAAGGTGTTGCCGAACATGCCGCCGAGCATCAGCGCGGCGCGCGTCTGGTCGGTCAGATGCCGCCACAGCGGCAGGCGATACAGCATCAGATAAAGAATGCCGCCGGACACCAGCGAAGCGATGCCGACCAGCAGCGGCACCGACAGCAGGTCACGGTTGACCGGCGTCGTCGATGCCACCGCGAACAGGATGCAGGGATAAAACAGGTACATCACCAGCCGGTTCAGGTTGCTGCGCATCTGCTCGACATCGGTGTCGGGGAAAAAGCGCGGCCACAGCGCGCCCGCCGCCACCAGCAGCGACAGCGGCAGCATGACCTGCACCATCAGGTCGACCAGTTGCGAGGCGTAATTCATCGGCAGGAGCGGCGTCATCAGGCGCCAAAAACAGGCCGCCAAAAGCGGAACTAAATAATATCAATAAAAACAAATACTTACAATAATCATCCTCGGGGTACTCGGGGTATTTAGGAACGTACCCCGGAACGCACTTCTGGATTAAGCAGGTTTGGCGGGGTTTCGCCGCGCAGCGCCGCCACCAGATTTTTCGCAGCGAGCATGGCCATCGCCTTGCGCGTGGCCTCGGTGGAACTGCCGATGTGCGGGGCGAGCACCACATTGTCGAGCTTGAGGAATTCCGGATGGAGCTTCGGTTCGTTTTCGTAGACATCAAGCCCGGCGCCGCGGATGGTACCGTTATTCAGCGCAGCCACCAGCGCTGCATCATCCACCACGCCACCACGCGTGGAATTGATCAGAATGGCTGAAGTTTTCATCTTCGCCAGCTGCGCTGCGCCGATCAGGTGATGCGTCGCCGGCGAATACGGCACCTGCAGCACGATGAAATCGGACTGCGCCAGCAGTTCATCGAAGGACACATAGGCCGCGTTGCATTTGCGCTCCAGTTCCGGCGCGATGGGTTTGCGGTTGTGATAAATCACCTTCATGTCGAAACCTGCGGCGCGACGCGCAATCGCCTGGCCAATCCGCCCCATGCCGATGATGCCCAGCGTGGCATGGTGCACGTCCACCCCCAGCCACTGCTTCAGCTGCCAGCCGGTCCATTCGCCGTTGCGGATGCGGCGTTCGACTTCGGTGATGCGCCGCGCCGTGCCCAGCATCAGCGCCCAGGCCAGATCGGCGGTGCTGTCGTCGAGCACGCCCGGCGTATTGGTGGCCATCACGCCGCGCGCGGTGCAGGCCGGTACGTCGATGTTGTTGTAGCCAACCGCAATGTTCGCCACCGCCTTCAGCTGCGGCGCCGCGGCGAGCAACGCCGCATCCACGCGATCCGTCAGGCAGCACATCAATCCCGAGCAGGCTGCCAGCTTTTGTGCCAGCACCCCGGGCGCATAGGGCCGGTCCTGCTGGTTGTCCAGCACTTCGCAGTGCTGACGCAGATAATCCAGGGTTTCATCGAACACTTCGCGGCTGACCAGCACGCAGGGTTTACGCAAACTCGCCATCATTTCATCCTGAACGTCATCTAAGGGTTTTCAGCGACCCGGATTCGACAAATCCTGCCGTCTGCATGCCGCCGGAGGCTGTGCCGGGGACGGCGCCCGTCCCCGGGCCAATGCAAGGCGCGGGAAAACCGGCTGCGGCTATTGGTCCTTGCGCCTGATCGACTGGAACAGGTCAACCACCATCAGCGCAAAACCAATGAGGATCATGACCGTCAACGACACTTCCTTCAGCTTGAGGGCAACCGCTCCGTTAAAAATCAGGAACAGCACCACCGCCACGATACCCGCAAAAATTTTCATGCCCATGCCTTGCTCCTTGCTCCTTGCGCCTTGATTTATGACTCCGCGATTGCGTCCTTCAACCAGCGCGCCGTGCGCAGCAAGCGTGCATCGCCCATGCGCGGACCAACCAGTTGCGCACCAAGCGGCAGACCATTGCCACCGGTCATCAATGGCAGATTGAGCGCCGGCATGCCGCAGAAGGTCCACAGCGTGCAGAATGCCGGATCGCCGGTCGACGCCAGTCCCTGCGGCGCGGTGCCGGCCACGGAAGGCGTCAGAATCGCATCGTGGTGCGCATAGATTTCGTCCAGCGCCTCGTTCACGATCACCATGCGTGCCAGCGCCTTCTGGTAGTCCAGCGCGGAAATCGCACGTCCCCGCTCCAGTTGCCCGCGCAGCGAATCCGACAGCCGGTCACGGCCGCGCTCCCATTCCGTGTCATAGTTGGCCGCCATTTCGGCCTCCATCACCGTGCGCTGCCACTCCCAGACCTGGCCTGCGGATGCCGGCAATTCGACTTCGGTGACATGCGTACCCAGTTGGGCGACGAGTTCAGCGAACGCTTCATGTGTTTCCGCGTCGGCGCGATCCCAGATCGGGGTCTTGATGAAGGCGATGCCGGGCGGCAGGGGCGGTTCCTCGAGCGCGGTTGCCAGCAGCGGCATGCGGGCCCGGGGCCGGGTATCCGGATCGTCACCATCGGCGCCTATCAGTTGTTCGGCGATCAAGGCCACATCCTCGATGGTCCGCGCAAACACGCCGATCTGGTCCAGTGCGCGCGATTGCTTCAGTACGCCGGTGCGCGGGATCAGGCCATGGCTCGGCTTGAATCCATACACACCGCAATAGGCCGCAGGACGAATGACCGAACCATTGGTCTGGCTGCCGATCGCAAGCGGCACCATGCCCGCGGCCACCGCGGCTGCCGAGCCGCTGGAGGATCCGCCGGG
Organism: uncultured Bordetella sp.; assembly: GCA_964606765.1. Lineage (GTDB taxonomy): Bacteria > Pseudomonadota > Gammaproteobacteria > Burkholderiales > SG8-41. The sequence continues at coordinate 14,365 of CAZSIR010000043.1, forward strand.
GGTATGTGCCGGATTGTGCGGATTGCGGGTTTTGCCCGGGCTGTACGTGGCGAGTTCGGTGGTCACCGTTTTGCCCATGATGACGGCGCCCGCGGCGCGCAACGCACGAACCACTGCCGCATCTTCCACCGGCAGGCGGCCGGCGTGCAGCACCGTGCCGTCTTCGGTGGGCATGTCGGCGGTGTCGATGATGTCCTTGATGCCGACCGGGATCCCGTGGAGCGGGCCGATGGCCGCACCCTGCTTGCGCATGTCGTCACGCGCACGGGCGCGCTCCAGCGCGTGCTGCGGATCCAGATGCGCCCAGGCCTGCACCTCGCCGTCCACAGAACGCACGCGCGCGAGACAGGCCTCCATTAACTGCTCGGCACTGATGGCGCCGTCACGAATCGCGCGCGCGGCATCCAGGGCTGACAACCAGTTGAGTTGCGTGGGATCCATGCCGTTCTATCCGTAAATTGTGCGCGGCAGCCACAGGGCGATATCAGGGAAGATGTATATCACCAGCATGGTCACCAGCACCACGTAGAGGAACGGCATGCAGCCGCGGAAAATCTGCGTCAGCAGCAGACTCGGCGGCGACACCCCCTTCAGGTAATACGCCGACATCGCCATCGGCGGCGACAGGAACGCGGTCTGCAGGTTCAGCGCCACCAGGATGCCGAACATCAGCGGATCAACATTGAAGTGGGGCAGCAGCGGCAGGAAGATGGGCACGAAAATGATGATGATCTCGGTCCATTCCAGCGGCCAGCCCAGCAGGAAAATGATGAACTGGGAGGCCAGCAGGAAAGTAACCGGGTTCAGATCCAGCCCCAGCACGAAAGTCTTGATGATGCCTTCCCCGCCGAGATAGCTGAAGATGGAGGCAAAGGTGGCGGAACCCACGAACAGCCAGCACACCATCGCCGAAGTGCGTGCGGTCAGGTACACCGCCTCCTTCAGCCGCACCCAGGTCAGCGACCGGTAGGCGACTGCGAGCAAACCGCCGCCAAACGCGCCCACTGCAGCCGCCTCGGTGGGCGTGGCAAGGCCGAACATGATGGCGCCGAGCACGGCGAGGATCAGCAATGCCAGCGGGAAAAACGAAATCAGCATCAGTTTCGAAACTTCGGCCAGGGTATACGTTGTTTTTTCCTGCAGCGGCGGCGCCAGCTGCGGCTTGATGATCGCCAGCACGATGACATAGGCGATATACATTCCCGCCAGCAGGAAACCGGGGATGAATGCCGCAGCATAGAGCTTGACCACCGAAATGCCGGCCTGCGCCGCATAAACGATCAGCATGATCGAGGGCGGGATCAGGATGCCGAGACAGCCGCCGGCGCAGATCACCCCCGATGCCAGCCGGTTGTCGTAACCGGCCTTGATCATCTGCGGCATGGCCAGCAGCCCCATCAGGGTGACCACCGCGCCGACGATGCCGGTCGCCGTGGCGAACAAAGCACAGGTGGCCAGCGTCGCAACCGCGAGGGAGCCCGGCACATGGCGGGTGGCGATCTGCAGGCTGCGGAACAGGTTGTCGAGAATGTTGGCGCGTTCTATCAGATATCCCATCAGCAAAAACAACGGGATCGACACCAGCGCATCGTTGTTCAGCACCGTGAAGGTGTTCTGGGTCAGCAGATAGAAGACCCGGTTGTCGAAAAAAGCCTGATCGGGCTGGAAATAGGCGTAATAGCCGAATCCGACGCCGAGGGCCATCAGCGTGAAGGCCACCGGAAATCCGATCATGATGGTCATCACCAGGATGCCCAGCATCACCAGTGCAATTACGGGATCGCTCATCGGACTATTCCTTGGTCGCTGTGGTTTTGGCCTGCGTTTCGATGATCTGGTCGGCCAGCTCCTGCACGTCATGCAAACGCGGCTCCCAGCGGCCCTGCTTGAGGCATTGCAGGCAGCGCAGAAGCTCGGCAAAACCCTGCAGCGCCAGCAGTCCGGCCCCGATCGGGATCATCATTTTCAGCGGCCATATCGGCACGCCGGCCGGGCTGTTGACGCTGACTTCACCGATGCGCATGGACTGGTAGCCGTAATCCCAGCCCGCGTAAACCAGCGCCAGCACACCCGGAAAGAAAAAGATGATCAGCAGTATCAGCTCCACCCTCGCCTGGGTGCGGGGCTTCCACAGGCGGTAAAACATGTCGGCGCGCACATGGCCGCCGCGCGACAGCGTGTAGGCGCCCGCCATGTAAAACACCGCGCCATACATCAGGTAACTCATGTCGAAGGCCCAGCTCGTCGGATCGTTGAGCACATAGCGCACAAACACCTCATAGCAGGTGCCCAGGGTCAGCGTGACGATGCACCAGGCAAACGCATGCCCGACTGACTTGCTCAGCTGATCGACGCCATAGATGAACCGGTTAATCATGCTTGCCCGCCTTCACAACATCTGTCATCAGAAAAAAGAAAGGGCGGCACCTGCGCGGCACCGCCCCAGCCCTGCAAGAATCCGGGGCCCGGTGAATCAGGACGGAATCTTGGTTTTGAAAATATGCTCGTAACCCATGCGGTATTCCGCATCATTGAGGAACCAGTAGTAGGCCACTTTCTTCGCCCAATCCCGCTGCGAATCGACGACTTTCTTGAAGAACGGATCCTCGTCGGACAGCTTCTTGGTCAGGCCATCCCAGGCTTTCAGCTGGTCCTGGAACACTGACTTCGGCGTACGCAGCACGTTGACCTTGTGTTTGGTGCGCAGCTCCTCAAGATCGTCCGAATAGTTCTTCATCGCGGTCCAGAAGTTTGACGAACTCGCCGCCTCGACGCCGTAACGCAGAATCGCCTGCAGATCCTTGGGTACCGATGCGAATTTTTTCTCGTTGAAGATGATTTCAAAAAATTCCATCGCCTGGTGGAAGCTGCCCATCATGTAGTTCTTGATCACGTCCTGTGCGCCGAAACGCATGTCCGAGGTCGGGTTGTTGAACTCGAAGGCATCAATGACGCCTTTTTCCAGCGCGGGGATGATCTCGCCGCCGGGGAGCTGGGTGACCTTGGCGCCCATCGCCTGCATCAGGTCGGCTGCCAGACCCACGGTGCGGTACTTCAGGCCCTTGATCTCGGCCGAGGATTTGATCGGCTTCTTGAACCAGCCCAGGGGCTGGGTCGGCATCGGCATCGCAAAAAAGCCGGTGACGTTGAGGCCGATTTTTTTCAGCAGTTCCTGATACATCTCGAGGCCGCCGCCGCGGTAAATCCAGGCGAGCGTCTGTTGCGCATCGCAGCCATTGATCGGACCGGAGCCAAACAGGGAAGCCACCTTGCTTTTGCCGTACCAGTACACCGGCACCGAATGGCCGGCATCCAGCACACCCTTGCTGACTGCATCCATCACCTCGAACGGTTTCACCACCGAACCGGCAATCAGGTAATCGATGCGCAGCCGGCCACCCGCCATTTCGTTGACCCGCTTTACATACTCTTCGGCCATTTCATTGAAAATGTCCTTTGCACCCCAGGCCCCCTGCATTTTCAGCACGATCGGAGACTGCGCGACCGAGATCATCGGGAAACCGGTGATTGCCGCGCCGGTGGTTGCCGCAGCAGCGCCGGTCAGGAACTTGCGCCGGGTCGGGCTGGCTTCTTTTTGCTTAACATCCTGTTTATTAATCATTTTCTCCTCCAGATCATGATAACAACACGAAACCGCAACGGGTGCATGCAAGCGTGTTTGTAATTCAGTTCATTTACACACGCCCGTCACAACATAGGGAAACTGCAAAACGGACAATTGCAACTTCGAACAAACTTCAGAATCCTCGGATTTCGCCATGTGCAAGGCGATATTGTGTGCTGGTCATCCTAGCGCCCGGGACCGCCGAAATCAAGCGCGCCCGGCGGTTTATGCCGGGTTATCAGCGACTCTTCAACACTTACTGAATACTGACGAATATTCCCCTGCGACCTGAAGCGCGGGGCGGGCTCAGGGCAACAGCAGCAAATGCACCCGGTACGGCCCGTGAGCACCCAGCGTGACGGTCTGTTCGATATCCGCCGTGCGTGACGGTCCGGAAATGAAATTGACTGCGCGCGGCATGGCCGCCTGTTCTTCACGCAGCAGCGCCCAGGCGTCTTCCATGCCGGCGACGATGCGGCTGCCCGCAACCACGGCAATATGGGTTTCGGGCAGCAGGCTCGTTGCAGGCGGTGTCTGCGGGCCGGAACACATCATCAGGGTCCCGGTCTCGGCGATCGCACAAAAGGCCCCGGTGACGCCAACCAGATCGTCACCGCTCGCCGCACGTGCGGCCATTTCCAGCCCCTGCGCCCGCCAGTCCAGCCCGGCAAACGCCGGCCAGCACACCCCCGCCATCGGCAGATCCAGGCCGCGCAGATAACGCGCCACTGCGACGGGAATATCCGCAGTCCCCGCCAGTTCCTCCAGCGTCGTCGCCAGATTCCGCGCGCGATCGCGGAAACGCGCCGCTACATCCGCGGCAACCTGCGGTCGCGGACCCTGCGGATGGGCGGCAATATATTGATCAACCGACTGCCGCTCGCCGGCCTGCGCCGCGGCCGCCTTGTTCTGGCCGGCACGGATGCGGGCGAGAATGCCGGCGCGTGCACTCATCGGGCCGCAGCGCCCCGGTCTGTCTCAAAAACTTCCACGCGCTTGGCCCTGATCAGCGCCTCCTGCCAGGCATGCGAATGGCCCGGTTTCAGGCGATGCGCCTCAATGGCCGACTGATCGCGCCACAACTCGGAGAGCACGATGCGGTCACCGCCGTCGCGCGGAAACAGGATTTCCATGCGCAGGCAGCCGTCATCCGCCAGTGTCTCGCTGGCATCCTGTCGCAGCCGGGTTTCAAAAGCGTCACGGCACTCCGGCCTGACCTCGAACTCGATCAGGACTGCAATCATCCCAGCGTCGGCATGTTGAAACCGCCGGAGACAGCCTTGTCATCCGGCCAGCGCGTGGTGACGACCTTGCCGCGGGTATAAAAGCGCACGCCCTCCGGACCATGCACATGCTGGTCGC
>CAZSIR010000044.1:0-19234 GCA_964606765.1 uncultured Bordetella sp.
GCAGGTAGTTGTGCATCGAGTAGTCGAAGGGCACGGCGAACTTGAAGCCCTTCCACGATTTCGGATCCTTCTTGTCCTTGTGCTTGATCGCCAGCGTGATGGCCTGGCCGTTGATGTTTTCCACCGCAGGCATCGTGTACGGCAGCGCATTCGCGCCCACGCCCAGGGTGATCGCCAGGGGCATCGGCGACAGCATGTGCGCAGCGTCGTATTCCTTGTTGATGGTCTTGTCGCGCACCACGGCCCATCCCGCGGTTTTCACCACATCCACGTTAAGCCCCTGCCGCGCATAAAAACCCATCGGCTGCGACATGATGATCGGCGTCGCGCAGGTGATGGGAATGAAGCCGACCTTGAGCGAGGTCTTTTCCAGATTGCCGCTCTGGGCGAAGGCCTCCTTGGCCATGCCCAGCGGAAAAAAGCTTGAAATGGCGGCCATTGCCGTGCTGGCGCCGACGGCATTGAGGAAACGCCGCCGCGTCGCATCGTGGGGAAACAGTGCGCGCATCACCGCGGCCTCGACCACCCGGTTGCCCAGCAGTTCGCTGTCGGCGGTCTGCCCGGCGAGGTCGGCCTGGTGCTCGGCCTCGCTGTGGTGGTGGCCGCAGGAACAACCGCTGGTCAATGACGTGCTGGCGTCAAAGGGATCCTTGAATGCTGACATGGCGTTTCCTTTCGTTATAGGTTTGTTTCACGAACCTTGCGACTGAATCTTGCGGCCGAATGCTGCGATTGAAGCCAGCTTATCCGCCGCGGGCCGGAATGACTGTCGCTGCCCCGGCCAATCGGCTGTAGTGCTGGCACTACAGCCGCCGCTACACCTGGTGCAAACCCTGCCTGACCGCGTAGAGCGCAATCTCCACGTCATTGCGGGTTCCTGTTTTTTCGCAGATGCGCGCACGGTAGGTGCTGACCGTATTCGGGCTCAGCGACAGCTGCGCCGCAATCTGGGTGACGCTCTGGCCGCTGGCAATCAGCCGCAGCACCTGGTATTCGCGGTCGGAGAGGACTTCGTGGGCCTGCTGCTCGGAACGGGCGCTCAGCGACACCGCCAGCGCTTCCGCCTGGGCGGTCGTGACGAACACGCCGCCGTTCGCCGCCTTGCGGACCGCTTCGAGCAGCTGATCGGTATCGGCGCTCTTGTTGAGATAGCCCGCCGCACCCAGCTTCAGGCAGCGCACCGCGTACTGCTTGTCGGGATACGTGGAGAGCATCAGCACCGGCAAGCGGGGCAGTTCACCGCGGAACTGCTTCAAGGTGTCGAGACCGTCCCGATTGGGCATCGCGATGTCGAGCAATACCGCGTCGATTCCGCCCTGCCGCGCCAGGCGCAGCGCTTCGCAACCGCTTGAAGCTTCGGCCACGACATCGATGTCCGGCGTGTCCGCCAGAATCTGCCGCAGCCCCTGACGCACGATCAGGTGGTCGTCGCAGATCAGCAGCCGGATCATGGTGCCGCTCCGAGCGGAACGCGCAGTCGCACTGCAGTGCCGGTGCCGGGACCGCTGTCGATCACCAGTTCACCGCCGAAATGCCCCGCGCGCTCGCGCATGCCCAGCACGCCGTAGGCGCGATGGCTGGAAAACGCCGCAGCAGGCGCACCACAACCGTCATCGACCACCTCGACAGTGAGGATTTCGTCGCACACCAGAATGCGGATGGTCACGGCGGAAGCCTGCGCGTGACGGGCGACATTGCTCAGCATCTCCTGGAAAATGCGAAACACTGCAATCGCCAGCGAACCGGTGGGCGCCGGCGTGCCGGACTCGATGACCAGCCGCGAGTCGCAGCGGATTTCACTGGATTCGGCGAATTCCTGCGCCTGCCACTCCAGCGCCGCCCACAGGCCCTGATGGTCCAGTATGCTCGGGCGCAGGTCGGTCATGATGCGGCCGACATTGTCGACCGCAGTCTCGATCAATCGCCCCATCGACTGCAGCTTGCGGCCGAGGTCGGGCTCGCCGGAAACACGTTTGCCCAGCCAGTTCACATCCATTTTCAGCGCCACCAGCAGACTGCCGAGTTCGTCGTGAATTTCGCGCGCGATGCGCGTGCGCTCCTCTTCGCGCACCGTATGCAGGTAGGCGGAAAGTTCGCGCAGCTGGGTCAGCGCGCCGGACAGCGCCTGCGTCCGCTCCTCGACCCGGCGCTCCAGTTCGTCATTCGCCCGCCGCATCATTTCCTCGGCGCGCTTGCGCTCGGAAATATCGAGGAAAGTCACCACCGCGCCGACCACGACGCCGTCTTCGACGATGGGATGTGAGGAATACTCGGCGGGGAAACACGAACCGTCGGCGCGCCACAGCACTTCCGAATCGATGCGGCAGGGCAAACCCTGCCAGAACGCACGGAAAATCGGACACTCGTCGACCGGGTAATGGCGGCCATCGCCGTGGGCGTGGTGGATCAGGTAGTGCATGTTGCGGCCGATCACCTGTTCCGCCGGATATCCGATCGTCTCCGCACCGGCGCGATTGATGAATGTGCAGCGGCCATCGAGATCAATGCCGAAGATGCCCTCTCCGGTCGACTCCAGCAGCAGGGTCAGGCGGTCGCTCCACGGACCGGCAACCCCGCCGGGAAGCGCAGCCGGCCGGTACGGCGTCCGCAGTGCGCGCAAGCCGGAATCCTCGTGCGTGCAGTGGTCGGAATGCGCAGCAGCGCTCAGGTTTATGGGGGGCGTCATGGCATCAGCAGTAGTCTGGATGGGCATTAATGCATCTACCGTGCCAAGCTGTGCGAATGCGTGACAGATGCCAGCCAGGTCGGGCCAGCACGCTGATTTAGAACCCTTTTTACTGTGATGACGAAACCAGGCGTCTGCTCCGTGCAAGTGCGCTTGATCGTCGCTCGGAAAAACGTATTAAATATATGATTTTTATGAGAAATTTATGATTTACCCCGACAGCCCGGCAACCGGCACCTTGGCAATACGCTCCGAAACAGGGCGCAGCGCACCATCCTGTGGCGCCGCGTTGGCCCTCCTCCCGTGATCGCCTAAAATCCCGCCTCCATGTCACTTCGCCTGAAGACTCATTGCCTGGCCCTGTGTGCGGCACTTGCCGTTGTGAACTGCGCGCAGAATCCGGTCAGCGGAAATCCCAACTTCGTGACCATGTCCGAAGCCCAGGAAGTGAACACGGGACGCAGCGAAGACCAGAAAGTGCGCGCCCAGTACGGCGTTTACAACGATCCGGCATTACAAAGTTACGTGGATGCCGTCGGCCAGCGGCTCGCCAGGGCCAGTCACCGCGCCGGACTGCAGTACCAGTTTCTGGTGGTTGATTCGCCGCAGGTCAACGCCTTCGCGCTGCCCGGCGGTTACATCTACATCACCCGCGGCATCCTCGCCTACCTCAATTCGGAAGCCGAACTCGCCGCCGTGCTCGGCCACGAAATCGGCCATGTCACGGCGCGCCACTCGGTGCAGCAGCTGTCTGCAGCCACGGCCGCCAACATCGGCGTTTCCGTGCTGCAGATTTTTGTGCCGCAGATCCGCAACAGCGGCGGGGATGTGCTGCTCAACACGCTGGGGGGCGCGCTGCTGTCCGGCTACGGACGGGAACACGAACTCGAGGCGGACCGGCTCGGCGCGGAGTACCTGGCGCGCACCGGCTACGATCCGCAGGCGATGATCAAGGTGGTCGGCGTGCTGAAAAACCAGGAACTGTTCGATGCGGAAATTGCAAAAGCCGAGGGGCGCGAGCCGCGCGCCTATCACGGCCTCTTTGCTTCGCATCCCGACAACGACACGCGGCTGCAGGAAGTCGTGCGTGAAGCGGCAAAATTCAAAAGCGCCGAAAACCGCATCAACCGCGAGGAATTCCTGCGCCGCGCCAACGGCATGGTGTTTGCCGACAGCCCGGATCAGGGCATCGTGCGCGACAACGTGTTTTACCACGCCGCGCTGGGGCTGAGCCTGCGTTTTCCCGCAGGCTGGAAAGTGCAGAACAACCCGCAGAACGTCGTCGCAAGCAGTCCGGGACGCAACGCGCTGATTGACCTGCGCGGCGCCGGCAATGCGGCGGGCGCCCCGGGCGATGTGCTGCGCAGAATCCTCAAACTCGGCAGCGGCAGCAGCGTGACGCCGCTGTCCGTCGGCGGCCTGCAGGCGGCGAGCGCCGAAACCACCCTGGCAGGAAAACCGACGCGCGTGACCGTGGTTTTTCTCGACAAGAAGGCTTACGCCATCGGCATGCAGGCCGGCGACGATGCGGCCTTCCGCCAGCACGCCGCAGCCATGGAAACCACCCTGCAGAGCTTCCATGCCATCACTGCAGCGGAACGGGCGCTGGCAAAACCGCTGCGCATGCGTGTCATCACGGCCGCCGCGGGCACCACATTCGCCGCCCTGGCACGCACATCCCCGCTCGGACGCAACGCTGAAAACCACCTGCGCGTGATCAACGACCTCTACCCTGCCGGCGAACCGGCCGCCGGGCAATCGCTGAAAATCGTCGAATGAACACCCCTCCGGGTTTCTTGCCGGTGCACGCGAATGCGATAATCGGCAGGGACAACAATAACGGATACCGAACTTGACCGTCGCGCTGCGACCGCTGCTGATCGCGCTGCTTTGCCTGGCCTGGCTGTTGCCGGGCCTGATCGCGCATGATCCGTGGAAACCCGACGAGGCCTACACCTTCGGCGCGGTCTATGAAATCCTCCAGGGCGGCAGCTGGGTTGTGCCGCAGATCGCCGGCGAAACCTTTCTCGACAAGCCGCCGCTGTTTTATCTGAGCGCGGCCGCCAGCGCGAAACTGCTGTCATGGATGCTGCCACTGCACGACGGCGCGCGCATGGTTGCAGGATTCTGGATCGGCCTCGCGCTGCTGTTCACGGCGCTCGCATCACGCGAACTGCACGGTGAGCGCCGTGGTTTGACGGCCGTATTGCTGCTGCTCGGCAGCCTGGGGCTGGTGGTGCGCGGCCACCAGCTCATCGCCGACGTCGCGGCACTCGCCGGTTTTGCCATGGCCTACTACGGCGCGGCGCTGGCGCCGCGGCGGGTCCTCCCCGGCGGCTTCTGGATCGGCACCGCCGGCGGGCTGGTGTTCATGACACAGGGCGTGCCCGAAGGCGTGATGATCGCGATGATTGCGGCCCTGCTGCCTCTGTTCGGCCCGCACTGGCGCACGTCGAAGCATGCAGGGGCGCTTGCCACTGCCTGCATCGCCGCCCTGCCCTGGCTGCTGGTATGGCCCGTGCTGCTGTACCGGCACGACCCGGTGATGTTCACCGCATGGCTCAATGCCGAAAACCTGGCACGCTTTTTCGGCACCCGCGACATGCTCGCCGGGCTGGGGTATTACCTGCGCATCCTCCCCTGGTACGCCTTTCCGGTGTGGCCGCTGGGATTGTGGGCGCTGTGGCGCGCGCGGCGCATGGGCCAGCTCGGCGCCTCCGGCGTCATCCTGCCCGCGCTTGGCTTCGTCATCACGCTGCTGATGCTCGGCAGCGCCGCCGAGCAGCGCGAACTGTTCGCGCTGCCGATGCTGGTGCCGCTGGCCCTGCTCGCCGTCCCCGGCGTTGAAGCCCTGCGGCGCGGCGCGGCCAACGGCTGGTACTGGTTCAGCATCATGGCCTTCTCGTTTTTCATCATCGTCGGCTGGTTTTACTGGGGCGCTCTGGAGCTGGGCCTCCCGGCCAAACTGCACGGCCACCTGCACACCATCCGCCCCGGTTACGATTTCGGCTTCCGCTGGCTGCCCTTCCTGCTCGGACTGGCCTATACGGCAGCCTGGTTCGGATTGCTGGCAAAACTGCCGCGCAGTGCCGAACGGCCGCTGACCGTCTGGGCTGGCGGCATCACCGCGGTGTGGGCGCTGCTGGCGACGCTGTTCATCGGCTGGGTCGACACCACCAAAAGCTACCGCTCGGTGATCAACGACATGCAGCGCGCCATGCCTGCGCAGCACCAGTGCATGATCGGGCGCGACCTGGGCGAGGCGCAGCGCGCCATGCTCCATTACTTCGCCGGCATCCGCACCCTGCGCCCCGAAGCGGGGTCGGTCACCGCGGGCTGTGACCTGATGCTGGCCCAGGGTGTGCCGCTCGACGAATGGGTCACGCCGCCGGAATGGAAAAAAATCTGGGAAGGCCACCGGCCCGGCGACAAGGATGAGCGCCTGCGCCTGTACCAGCGTACGCCGCAGCCGAAGCCCCGCTGACCGGCCGCGTCCCGGCATCCAGCCGGCTCCGAATATAATCAGGGCCATGAGCGACACCCTGCAGCGCTTCCTGTTTGAGCAAGCTGCCATCCGCGGCGAAATCGTGCAGCTTGCCGCCACCTGGCAGGCCGTCACCGGGCGCCACGCCTACCCGGCACCCCTGCGCAGAATTCTCGGCGAGTTGATGGCCGCCGCCGCACTGCTCGCCGCGACGCTGAAATTCGACGGCACGCTGATCCTGCAGATGCACGGCAGCGGCCCGGTGAAACTGGTTGTCGTTGAATGCGGCGCAAGCCATGCCATGCGCGCCACGGCCAAATGGGATGGCGAAGTGCCCGACGCCGGACTGCGCGTGATGCTGGGCAAGGGGCGCTTTGCGATCAGCCTGGTGCCGGAATCCGGGCAGCAGGGATACCAGGGCATCGTTGATCTCGATGCCGACAGCATTGCCGCCGCCTTCGAGCACTACATGGCGACCTCCGAGCAGATCGAAACCCGCCTGTGGCTGGCCTGCGACGACAGCCGGGCATCGGGCCTGCTGATCCAGAAACTGCCCGAACAAAAAACCGCCGACAGCGACGCCTGGCCGCGCATCGGCCTTCTCGCCGGCACCGTGCAACCGCAGGAACTCCTCGGTCTGCCGCCACGGGCTTTGCTGCAGCGCCTGTTTCACGAGGAAGACATTCGCGTGTTCGAACCGAAACCGGTGTTCTTCCGCTGCTCCTGCTCGGCAGAACGTGTTGCCGGCATGCTGCGCATGCTGGGCCGCGATGAAGTGCGCAGCGTAATCGCCGAACGCGGCGAAGTCGAAGTGCATTGCGAATTCTGCAACCGCCGCTATGTCTTCGATGCCGTCGACAGCGAAGAAATTTTTGCGGCAGCGGTCGTTTCCGCGGCCGATGACACCCGCCACTGAATGTCCCGTCCGGTGCGGGGCCTTTGCCTCGACACTGGCAGGGGGCGGGCGTAAACTTTGGGCTCCTCGGCGGTTTCCTCCCGATTCATTAATAAAATTGTTTAAAACCAACAGGTTATGGAGAGCATCATGATGAATGGACGCGAAGTGGTCGTATTGAGCGGAGTCCGTACCGCGATTGGTGACTACGGCGGTGCATTGAAGGATGTCGCGCCCACCGAACTCGCCGGACAGGTGGTGAAGGAAGCCGTGAGCCGCGCCAAGGTTGATCCCAAACAGGTCAACCAGCTGGTGTTCGGCAACGTGATCCACGGCGAAGCCAAAGACATGTATTTTTCCCGCGTCGCCTGCATCAAAGGCGGACTGCCGCAGGATGCCACGGCGCTGACCGTCAACCGCCTGTGCGGCAGCGGTCTGCAGGCCATCGTCTCTGCGGCGCAGGGCATCATGCTCGGTGACTGCGACACCGCCGTCGGCGGCGGTGCCGAGTCGATGAGCCGCGGCGGCTACCTGATGCCCAGCCTGCGCTGGGGCCAGCGCATGAGCGACGGCAATGTCATCGACATGATGGTCGGCGCGCTGACGGATCCCTTCGACACCGTACACATGGGCATCACTGCGGAGAACATCGCTGCGCAATGGAAAATCGGCCGCGAACAGCAGGATGAGTTCGCCGTTGAAAGCCATCGCCGCGCCTTGAACGCCATCGATAAAGGCTACTTCAAGGACCAGATCCTGCCGGTCGAACTGAAAACCCGCAAAGGCACGACGGTATTCGACAAGGACGAACATCCGCGCTCGGATGTTTCACTGGAAAGCCTCGCCAAGCTGCGCGCCGTGTTCAAGAAGGAAGGCGGTTCGGTCACCGCCGGCAACGCCTCGGGCATCAACGACGGCGCGGCTGCCGTGGTGATGATGGAAAAGGAAGCCGCGAAAAAAGCCGGCCTCAAGCCGATGGCGCGTCTGGTGTCGTACGGCCTCGCCGGCGTCGATCCGAAAATCATGGGCATCGGCCCCGTGCCCGCCGTGCAGAACGCGCTGAAACGCGCAGGCCTCAAGGTCGAAGACATGGATGTCATCGAATCCAACGAGGCCTTTGCGGTGCAGGCGCTGGCCGTGTCCTGCGACTTGAAGCTCGACGCAAAAAAAACCAATCCCAACGGCGGCGCAGTGGGTCTTGGTCACCCGATCGGCGCCACCGGCGCCATCCTCACCGTCAAGGCGCTGCATGAACTGCAGCGCACCGGCGGCAAATACGCGCTGGTGACCATGTGCATCGGCGGCGGCCAGGGCATTGCCGCGGTGTTCGAACGCATGTGACCGGGGATTGCCTTTTCAGGAAAACGCCGCTTGACTGCGGCGTTTTTTTTGACCGTGCCGCCGCCGGGCGGCGCCATGAAGTGCCGGATGTCCGCATATCGGGGCCGGGCGTGACATTGTCCGGCCACAGGATTAAGGTAGGCGAAAGGAAGCACACCCGAACCGGATTGCAGAGGGCCGCCATGACACCTCAGCACATGACCCCGTCGCCTGTTGCACCGGGAACAGGCATGCCAATGGCATGCGTCCCCGGTCGCCGGCCAATGCCGTGAACGCCCCCATACCAGACCCGCCTGACCAGCCCACGCGCCTGCTGGTTGGCCAAAAGAATATTCTCGAAGGCATTGTCGCCGGCCACCCGCTTGCTGAAGTACTGACCGCAATTTGTCTGCTCGCAGAACGGGAAGCCGGCGACATGCTGTGCTCCATCCTGCTGCTTGACCCTGACGGCGTACATCTGCGGCACGGGGCCGCGCCCAGCCTGCCCATCGAGTATTCACGTCTGATCGACGGCAAGGACATCGGTCCAGCCGCCGGCTCCTGCGGCACTGCGGCCTTCCGCCGCGAACAGGTCATCGTTGAAGACATAACCACCGATCCGCTGTGGGCGGCCTACCGCGAAGTTGCGGCGGCATTTGAACTGCGCGCCTGCTGGTCGACGCCGATTTTTAATGCAACCCGGCGGGTACTCGGCACCTTTGCCATGTATTACCGATTGCCCCGCAAGCCATCGCCGGAACATGCCACGCTGATCGAAATGGCGACCCAGACTGCGGCCATCGCCATTGAACACCACAACGCCATCGAAAAACTGAGCGTCAGCGAAGAGCGTTTCCAGCTGGTGTCGAAGGCCACCAATGACGCGGTGTGGGACTGGGACTTTGCGCGGAACACACTTTGGTGGAACGACGGCTTCAGCAAACAGTTCGGTTATCCGCACGAGGAGCTTGAGCCGGGCCCTGAATCCTGGACGAAGCGCATTCATCCCGACGAATTGCAGCGGATCGTTGACGACATCCACCACGCAATCGACGGCAGCGCCCAGTACTGGTCCGCGGAATACCGCTTCCGCCGCAGTGACGGCAGCTACGCCGATATATTCGACCGCGGTTTTGTGATCCGCGATGACGCCGGCAAGGCCATCCGCATGATCGGCGCGATGCAGGACATCACCCAGCGCAAACAGTCCGAACAGAAGATCAAACGGCTCAACCGCGTCTACTCCGTGCTCTCCGGAATCAACACCCTGATCGTCCGCGTCCGCGACCGCCAGCAGCTGTACAGTGAAGCCTGCCGCATCGCCGCCGAGCACGGCGGCTTCGGCATGGCATGGATCGGATTGCTGGACCCCTCAACCCAGGACATCGTGCCTGCGACCTGGTCAGGCAATGCCGCCAACGAACAGTGGGCCATGCTCAGGGTTTCCGCGCGCGACGATGCGGAAGGCCGGGGCACGATCGGCACCGCAGTGCGCACCCGCCAGCCGGTCATCATCAACAACATTGCGGAAAATCTGACGGTCAACAGCAAGCGCCGCAGGATGTCGGTCGAACACGGTCTGCTCTCGGCCATAGCGCTGCCGCTCCTCGTCGATGGCGAAGTGACCGGGGTATTCATGCTGTTTGCACAGGAGGTCGATTTTTTTGACGCCCAGGAAGTGCGGTTGCTGGCTGAGTTGGCAGGCGACATCTCCTTCGCGCTGCAGTACATCGCGAAGGAGGAAAAGGCCAATTACCTTGCCTACTATGATGTGGTCACCGGCCTGCCCAACCGGACCCTGTTCCTCGAACATCTGGCCCATGCGCTGCACCTCGCGAGGGATAAGACCGAAAAGTTCGTGCTGGTGCTGGGCGACATCAAACGCTTCAGGATCATCAACGACACCCTCGGCCGGCAGGCCGGAGACGAAGTACTGCGCCAGGTCGGCAATTACCTGAGGCAGCAAATCCGCAACCCGGAAAATCTTGCCCGTGTATCCTCGGACTGCTTCGCAACTTTTCTGCCGGGAATCCGGGATACGAGCAAGGTTGCGCACAGCATCGAAAGCTTTGCGGCCCAGGCGGCCTGCAATCCCGTCACTATTGACGGCCGTGAACTGACGCTCGCCTTCGCCATGGGCGCCGCGGTTTTCCCGGATGACGGCACCGAGGCTGAAACGCTGTACCGCAATGCCGAAACCGCGCTCAAAAAAGCCAAGGCGGGCGGTGAAGGCTATCTTTTTTACGCGCCTGCCATGAACGCGCGCGTCGCCGAATCCCTGACCCTTGAGAACAAGCTGCGACGCGCCCTTGATCTCGGCCATTTCGTGCTGTATTACCAGCCCAAGGTCGACGTCCGCACGCGGGAATTGACCGGACTGGAAGCCCTGATCCGTTGGCAGGATCCCGAGTTGGGCCTGGTGCCGCCGGTCCGGTTCATCCCGCTGATGGAAGAAACGGGACTGATTCTGGAGGTCGGCAAATGGGCCCTGCACCGGGCTGTGGCCGATCACCGGAAGTGGTCGATGCGCGGTCTGCGTCCGCCCCGGATCGCCGTCAACGCCTCTTCGATCCAGCTGCGGCAGAAAAATTTCACCGATACCGTGGTCGATGCGGTCAGTGGATTCGGCGAATCCGATGTCGCGCTGGATCTCGAAATCACCGAAAGCGTGATGATGGAAAACCTCGGTGACATGACCAAAGCGCTGCGGGTCATCGGCGGACTGGGCGTGCAAGTCGCCATGGATGACTTCGGCACCGGTTATTCTTCGCTGAGTTACATCGCGAAACTGCCGATCAACCAGCTGAAAATCGACCGCTCGTTCGTCATCGAAATGGCCGGCAGCGAATACAGCCGCAATATCGTCACCATGATCATCCAGCTGGCGCACACGCTGAACCTGAAGGTCGTCGCCGAGGGCGTCGAGGATGAAGCGCAGGCGCGCATCCTCGACCGGCTCGGCTGCGACCAGATGCAGGGCTACCTGATCAGCAAACCGCTGCCTCCGGATGAAATCGCACAACTGCTCACAAACGCCCGCATCAAACCGCTGTAAGTCCGCCTTCGGGTATGGACAAACCCGCCTGTCGTCCGCATCATAGAACCCCCGGTTCTGCTGCTCACATGCAGTCCGCACAATCAAAAACAGACCTTTGGAGGAGATTCAGGATGCGTATTGTCAAACTGTTTGCTGCGCTTGCCGCCGCAGTGCTCGCCCTGCCCGCGGCCCAGGCCGCGGAAGCACCGTTTCCCGACAAGCCGATCCGGCTGATCATCGGCAGTGCCGCAGGCTCCGGACCGGACATCATCAGCCGCATGATGTCCGACCGCCTTTACGAAACCTGGAAGCAGCGTATCGTCGTCGATGCCCGTCCCGGCGCCGCCGGCGCAATCAGCGCCGAACTGGCGCTGCAGGCGGCGCCTGACGGCTATACCTGGATGATGCTGACCTCGCAGCTCTTTGTGGCATCCCAGGTGCTGGCCGGCATCAAGTTCGACCTCGCGCGTGACTTCCAGTCGCTGTCGCTGATCGGCACCACACCTTTTGTGCTGCTGGCCAACACCCAGCTGCCGGCCAAATCGCTGAAGGAGCTGATTGATCTGGCCAAGAAGCAGCCGGGCAAACTCCGCTACGGCTCCGCCGGAACCGGCGCCTCCGAGCACCTCTCCGGCGTGCTGCTCAACCACCTCACCGGCACCAGCATGCTGCATGTGCCGTACAAGGGCGTTCCGCAGGCCATCACCGACACGCTGGCCAACGAAGTGCAGATTACTTACGCGGTGCTGCCCGCCGCCTTCCCCCACATCCAGGGCGGACGGCTGCGCCCGCTGGGTGTGACCACGGCGAAACGTGCGGCGCTGATACCCGACGTGCCGGCCATCGGCGAAATCGTGCCCGGCTATGCGATGAACGCCTGGTACAGCGTGGTCGCCCCGACCCGCACGCCGGTCGCGATCATGAACAAGGTCAGCGCGGAAATGGCGAAAGCCGTCAAGGAGCCCGCCTTCGGTGAGAGGCTCAAAAGCTCAGGCATCGACATCGTCGGCAGCGACCGCGCGGGCCTTGATGCCTGGCGGCGTGACGAAAACAAGCGCATCAGCGAACTGGTCCGCATCTCCGGCGCGAAGGAAAAGAAATAACCGTTTGCAACCGCAGGCAACGCCGCGCGCAGCGCGGCGTTTTTTCTGATGATCCTGATGACTGAGTTTCCCGGCGGCGACCTGCGCAAGACGCTCCAGCGTCTTGCCGCGTCATTGGTCACGGCACTGGCTTGCGCCAATGCCCCGGCCGGCGACCTGGTCCTCGCCGAGCCCGGCGAACTGCCGGTCATACTCACCGCGCCCCATGGCGGCACCCGGGACGTTGCGGGCTGTGCAGTGCGCACACCTGTCGGAAAACGCTTCGTCAACCGGCCGGACCAGAACACCGATCAACTGGCGCTGGGCATTGCGGCGGAACTGCAGCGGCTCACCGGGAAAAAACCTTACCTGGTGCTGGCGCGGTTCCACCGCAAGTACATCGACGCCAATCGCAGTGCAGCCGAGGCCTACGGCGACGCAGGATGCAAAGCGGATTACGATGACTATCACGCGACGATCCGCCGTTTTGTCGATGAAGTCCGCGCCCGGCACCCCAACGCGATGCTGTTCGACATCCACGGCCAGGCCGCCTATCCGGATGCCATCCTGCGCGGTACCCATCACGGCACTGCGGTGGCCCGTCTGCTCGCGCGCGCCGGCGCAACGGCGGTGACCGGACCCGACAGCGTGTTCGGCCGCTTTGCCGCGATGGGCTACCGCATTGTTCCGTCCAACGACGCCTCACCCACCGACAGGATCGAGGCGCCGGGCTACACCGGCGGCCATACCGTTGCGCTCTACGGCAGCCGCAACACGGAGGGCATCGATGCGATGCAGCTCGAATTCGGCCGCGATCTGCGCGCAGCCGCAGTCCTGGACCAGACCGCGCGCGATGCGGCGGCAGCCATCGCCGCGTTTTACCAGCGCCATCTCAGGTAAGGCCGCGCATCCCGCCATCGCCGCCGGCATTGAAGGCCCGCGGCGCCATGCCCAGCGCGCGGCGGAACATCGTCGAAAACGCGCCGGGGCTTTCGTAACCCAGATCGACCGCCACCGTGGTCACCGGTGCGCCCTCCGCCAGACGGCGGATGGATTCGAGCAGCCGCGCCTGCTGCTTCCAGCGCGCGAAAGTGATGCCGGTCTCGCGCAGGAAGCGGCGATAGAGGGTGCGCGTACTGGTGTTGAGTTCGCCGGCATCCAGGCCGCAGGGCCGCCGCGTCGAGAGGTCGGCAAGGATGCGCTCGCAGAGCCGTGTCAGATCCGCGCTTTCCGGCAGCGGCAGGTCCAAAGCGCAATGCGGCAGCCGGCGGATTTCCGCGACCAGCAGCTGCATCAGCAGGCCGTCGCCTCCGCCTTCTTCATAAGTCGCCGGCAGCGCCGCTGCGCGCACCACCAGTTCACGCAGCAGCGGCGTGACATCCAGCACCGCGCAGGACGCCGGCATGCCCGCCCCGGCGGCATCGCTCAAGTACAGGCTGTGCATGTCGACCGCGCCATGCATCTGGATTTCATGCACCGTGCGCGCCGGCACCCACAGGGCGCGCGACGGCGGCACGATCCACGCGCGGCGCGCGGTGCGCACCCGCATCGTACCCGCCACCGCATAGACAAACTGCGCCCGGGCATGCCAGTGCGGCCGGATGTGGTGTCCCTTGGGATACGCGGTGCGCAGCATCGCCACCGCCCGCGCCGGATCGCCGCGTACCGGATGCTCCGGCGCGGCGGAAAAATCGCTGCCGGCCCGCAAACCCGCCGCGCTGCCGCGAACACGGCTGGAGGCCCTGCCCTTTCGCGGCCGGCCGACGGGTTTCTCTGGTTTCCCGGGTTTGTCCACTTCGAGAATGTTTAAGGTAAATATTCGAAAGACAGACGATTGTAACTCAAGCACACTGCCGGCCATGACAACCGCCACCCTGCCTGCCGCCCCCGTCGAGGGTTTCCCCGCCATCGTGCGCCTGCTGCTCAACATCGGCCACGCCGTCGACCACATGTTCCTGCTGATCTTCGCCACCGCGGTGGCCGGCATCGCCGTCGAATTCGGCTACGCCGACTGGACCGACCTGATGCCGTACAGCGTCGGCGCGTTCGCATTATTCGGTATAGGCGCACTGCCGGCCGGGCGCCTCGGCGACCTCTGGGGCCGCCGCAACATGATGATCATCTTTTTCGTCGGCATGGGTGTGGCGGCGATGCTGGTCGCATTGACGCAAAACGCCTGGCAGCTCGCCGCTGCATTGACACTGCTCGGCGCCTTTGCCGCGATCTACCATCCGGTGGGCATCCCGATGCTGGTGCAGAACGTGCCGAACCCAGGGGCGGTGATCGGCCTCAACGGCCTTGCCGGCAACCTCGGCATCGCGGTGGCCGCGCTGGTCACCGGCTTCCTGGTCAAATGGATCGGCTGGCGCGCCGCCTTCGTGATTCCCGGCCTGCTGTCCATCGCCTGCGGCGTGCTGTTCGCGCTGACCTGCCCGAAGGAAACCGAGGCCCCGTCCAAACGCAAGGGCGGCAAAGCCCAGGTGGCGCTGTCGCCGCAGATGCTGATGCGCGCCTTTGCCGTGATGACCTCCGCCGCGGCGGTGAGCACCATCCTGTTCAACTTCACCACCAACGGCAATTCGCAGCTGCTGGCCGAAGGCTTCAAGGGCATCATCGACGACCCCGCGGTGATCGGCACCCTGCTCGCCATCATCTACACCATCGCCTCGTTCGCGCAGATTGTCGTCGGCCGGCTGATCGACAAGGTGCCGTTCAAACCGCTGCAGGTGTGGATCTCGATCATCCAGATCCCGCTGCTGATCTGGGCCGCGCACAGCCAGGACTGGGGCCTGTTCGTCGCGCTGCTGGCGGTGATGGTGTTTGTGTTCGGCGCGATTCCCTTCACCGACGCGATGATCGTGCGTTATGTCGATGACCGCCTGCGCTCGCGCGTGGCGGGCATGCGGCTCACCGTGGCCTTCGGTTTCAGTTCACTCGCGGTGTGGATACTCGGGCCGCTGGTCAAGGCCATCGGCTTCTCCCATGCCTTGTGGATCATGGCCGGCATCGCCGCGATCAAGACCGCCATCGTACTGCTGCTGCCGGACGAACCGGCCAGCGAACCCGTAAAAGCCTGAACTGCGGGGACAGTCACCGTGGCGATGCCCTGTTGCCGGGTTTTATAAATTAATCAATAAAATCATATACTTATAATATGAATTGGCTCGATATCACGCTGCTGGTCAGCGCCGCTTTTTTCACCTCGGCCCTGACCTCGGTCGCAGGCGCGGGTGGCGGCACCATCCTCATCGCATTGATGCTGCTGTTCATGCCGCCTGCCGCCGCCATCCCGGCCCACGGCGTGGTGCAGCTCGCATCGAACACCTGGCGCGTATGGCTGTTCCGCAAACACATGGCCTGGCCGCTGATCATCCGCTTCAGCCTGCTGATGCCCTTCGGCGTCGCGCTCGGCCTGTGGGCATTTCAGGGCATGCCGAAGGAGGTCGTGCAGGTGCTGATCGGCTGCTTTGTGCTGCTGACGCTGTTCCTGCGCCAGATCAAACGGTTTGCGCCGAAGGAATTTCCGCTTTGGGCCTTCGTGCCGCTGGGTTTTGTCACCGGCGCGCTGAACATGATCGTCGGCGTCATCGCGCCGGTGCTGGGCGCATTGATCATCCGCAAGGATCTGAAAAAGGAGGATGTCGTCGGCACCCTGGGTTTTTTCGGCTTCATCGGCAACCTGCTGAAAATCGCCGCCTTCACCATGGTCGGCTTCAGTTTTGCCGAGTACGGCCTGCTGCTGGCGCTGATGACGGTGGCCGTCATTGTCGGCACCTCCGTCGGCAAAAAAGTATTGTCCGGTTTTGACGAAAAAACCTTCCTGCTGGTGTTCAACGCCATGCTGATTGCACTGGCGCTGAAACTGATCGTGTTCGACGGGCTGCGTGCGCTGTTCTTCTAGCTGCGGGAACCCGGCTGTCACAAAAAAGCCGCGCAATGCGCAGTTTTTTATTGCCGCACTCCACCTCTGATGATTTGTCCGGCTGCAGCGTGATGCGCAGACCGGGTTTGACCACCTTGTAACCCTTGGAAAATTTCTGCCCCGGCAGTGGGGGATATTTCAGCGGGCGCACGCTGACCCCGTCGCCGCCGTCCTTCCCGCTCACCGGCGCGTGAAGGAACAAAAAGCAATATTCATGACAGCCTGGCGCATGTCTTGAGCGGAAATCGCCGGCACCCCCCAGTAATCAGGAAATTTTTATAACTAATTGATTTTTAATATATTTATACGTCATGACCGCACAAATTTTGAGCAGCCCCCGAGCGAAAGCCGGCGCTTTCCTGTATGATTGCAATCCCCCTTGATGCGCCGGTTGCAGCCCTGCCGGCGCCTTACCGACTGACCGCAAAGAAAGGCTTCTGAAATGCAAGCAATTCTGGATCATCTGGCAAACAGCGGCGAACAACTCGACACCGAAATCGCCGCGGCAACCGGCCTCTCCGTCGCCACAGTGCGCGCGCGCGCGACCGAACTGCATGCCAAGGGCGCCATCATGGTATGCCGCTCCATCCGCTACAAGGACGGCAAGGAAATCGAATCCGTGCTGTGCCGCATCTCGGGCTACATCCCGCCCGCAGCGCCCGGCCGCAAATCGAAAGCGCAGATGCCGCCGAAAAGCTCGGCGACGGTGGATTGATCGCGCAAATCTTTCATCCGGAAAAACCCGCCCTTGCCGGCGGGTTTTTTATTGCCTCCCGCATGGATACGGCACATTCCATGCCGCTGACGACTTTAGAATGCAGGCCATGAGCACCGAACAAATCCTCATCCTCGTCATCCTTCTCGCCACTGCGGCGATGTTCCTGTGGAACCGCTGGCGCCACGACATGGTCGCGGTGGGCGCCTTGATCGCCTGCGTCACTGCCGGCCTGGTGCCCGCCGCCGACGCCTTCGCCGGCTTCGGCCATCCGGCGGTGATCACCGTCGCCTGCGTGCTGATCCTCAGCAGCGGCCTGAAAAGCTCCGGCGCGGTCGATGTCCTCACGCGTTACGTGGTGCCCTCCGCTTCAGGACCGACGCTGACCATACTCGCGCTGACGGCGCTGGCCGCGCTGCTTTCTGCATTCATGAACAACGTCGGCGCACTGGCGCTGCTGATGCCGGTGGCCATCCAGATTTCGGCCAAACAGAACCTGGCGCCGGGCAAGGTGCTGATGCCGCTCGCCTTCGGTTCCATCCTCGGCGGCATGACCACGCTGATCGGCACCCCGCCCAACCTCATTGTTTCGGCTTTTCGCCGCGATACCGGCGCCGGCGCCTTCGGCATGTTTGATTTCTCGCCGGTGGGACTCTCGGTTGCGGTCACCGGCGTGCTGCTGATCGGGTTGGTCGGCTGGCGGCTGGTGCCGGCGCGCAAGCAGTCGGGTACCGAAGGTTTTGACAGCGGCGCCTACATCACGGAAGCCAAGGTGCCGGAAGACAGTGCCGCCGTCAAAAAGACCCTGCGCGAAATCGAGCGTGCCCTGGAAAAAAGCGATGCACAGATCCTCGGCGTGGTGCGCAACGATGTACGGGTCACCGCACCCAGCCGAGGCTGGGTGGTGCGCAGCGGGGACATCCTGATCATCGAAGCCGACGCGGAAGATCTCGCCGGCGCATTGTCCGCGCTTGGACTCAAGCTGGAGGAGGCCAAGGCGCCGGAGGAAATGGAAAAACCGGACGAGGAACCAGTCCCGGTGCCCGAAGCGGCAGAAAAAGCGGAAGAAAAAAAATCCGCCCCCGCGGAAGAATCCCCCGCTTCGGAAAACATTGTGCTGATGGAACTGGCCGTGCTGCCGGAATCCATGCTGGTTGACCGTTCCGCCAGCGACATCCTGCTGCGCACCCATTACGGCATCAACCTGCTCGCGGTCTCGCGCCAGGGGCAACGTTCGATGGCAAGGCTGCGCTCGCTGCGTTTCGCCGCCGGCGACCTGCTGCTGATGCAGGGCCCGGAGGAAGCCATCAGCGAATTCGCCTCCACGTCGGGCTGCGTGCCACTCGCGGAACGCGAGCTGCGCATCCCCGACCGGCGCAAGGCCCTCACTGCGAGCGGCATCATGGCGGCTTCTGTCGGCGCCGCCGCCTTCGGCCTGCCCGCCGCCATCGCATTCGCCTCGGGCGCACTGGCCTCCATGGCCACCCGCACCGTGTCG
The DNA here is from genome assembly GCA_964606765.1 of uncultured Bordetella sp. Taxonomy (GTDB): domain Bacteria; phylum Pseudomonadota; class Gammaproteobacteria; order Burkholderiales; family SG8-41. The sequence goes on from CAZSIR010000044.1 coordinate 18,640, forward strand.
CCACGCGCGGTCTATGACGCGGTCGACTGGTCCGTCATCGTGCTGCTCGGCGCGCTGATTCCGGTGGCCGGCGCGATGGACAGCACCGGCGCCGCCGATGTGATCGCACGCGTGCTGCTGGAGAATGTCGCCGGCGGCAATGCGATATTCGGCCTGGTGCTGGTGCTTGTCGTCACCATGACGCTGTCGGATCTGATGAACAACGCGGCCACCGCGGCGGTGATGTGCCCGATCGCCATCGGCACCGCCAACCAGCTCGGCGTCAGCGCCGATCCCTTCCTGATGGCCGTGGCCATCGGCGCATCCTGCGCCTTCCTGACGCCGATCGGTCACCAGAACAACACGCTGATCCTGGGCCCCGGCGGATTCCGCTTCGGCGATTACTGGCGGCTGGGACTGCCGCTGGAAATCGTCGTTGTCGCGATCAGCGTGCCGGTGCTGCTGATGGCATGGCCACTATAGGGACTGCGCCCACACTTTAGGGCAGGTCCCGCTTAACATCATCCAGAACCGTTTCTCCTGGAGAACACCATGCTGCGCATCTACGGCTCCGCCAACTCCCGCGCCCTCCGCGTCATCTGGATGGCCGCCGAAC
>CAZSIR010000045.1:0-19081 GCA_964606765.1 uncultured Bordetella sp.
CGGCGACATCATCGCGCTGTCGCCGCCGCTGATCATCAGCAAGGCGCAGATCGATGAACTGGTCGGCAAGCTGGCCGATGCCCTGCGCGAGGTCGGACGCAATTAAGCTGATTGCGCAGTAATCGCGAAATCCGCCGCAGCGTGATCGTTTCCTGGAATTTTTACTACGCCCGCCCCGGCAACGAGTCCGCGGTATTGCAGCAGCGCATCCGGGCGTCGGACCTGCGCGAGCGGCTGGGACTGCCGCGCGGCCGCATCATCAGCAAAATCGAGGGCAGCGTGCATTGGCCGGACGTGGCCTGGCGACTGGACTTTGCAGACATGCAGGCCCAGGACGCCGACATGAAAGCGCGGGCCGACAGCACAGAATTTGAAGCCATACGCCTCGGCATGCGCCAGCTCTACCGGCGCTTCGAACGCCCGCTGTATGCGGCCACTGCGACGGCCAGTGCCGCGGCAGGCAGCCAAACGGCGCCGGAACTGAGCTTGATGGCTTATGGTTTGTACTGCGATGAACCGCTTTGGCCTGCCGTTCGCGCTGTGCTGAACAGGCATCAATACGCCGAATTCATCTCCGGCGGCGCCGATGTGCCGCGTTTCATCATTGAAACCGGCGAAGCCGGGATCGAATCACGGCTGCTGAAACAGCTGCGCCGCCTGCCCATGCGCATCGAATACAGCCTTTGCCGTGTCGCCGGCCAGCACTGAATGGCTTTAAAAATCTTTTAAAATCATATACTTAAAAGATTAATTCACTAACAGCCGCCTTCAAACCCGCTGAATTTCCCGCAATTCCAGCTTGACCAGGCAGTGATCCAGCCACTCCGCGGTCAGTTTTTCCTGGGTTGAATTCTGTTTCAGGCGCTGGTCCAGCGCCTTCCAGTCCACGCAATCCAGCGGCTGGTCCTGGTTAAAGCAGGAAAATACATAACTGGTTTTGCCGGTCTGCGGATCAATCTGCGGCTGCAGGCACTGCGCGCAGACTTCTTTCATCATGCACTGCATCGGCGAGTTGATGGAGCCGATGGCGTGGTGTTGCGACTTCAGATGGGGCTTCAGCACTTCATGCCGCGCCCGCGCCACGGCAGCCATCATCTTGTCGGAACCGATGGCGATGATGCGGTCCGCGTCCCTGAACGGAATGACCTGCTCACCCAGTTCCCCGGCGGCATAGGCTTTCATCGCCTGTACGATATTGCCGACAAAACGCCGGTCGCCGGGCCGCGCCGGCATGAAACCCGGCTCGTCGTCGGAGCACCAGACCACCACATCACTGGCCGCCTCGATGTCTTCGACGCGGTAGCGGTCGATCATGCGTTTGTAGCCGGCGAAGTAGAGCACCCGGCTGCCGGCCCTGCGCATCGCCTGCCCGATGGAAAACAGCACGGCATTGCCGAGCCCGCCGCCGACCAGTACGACGGTTTCGCCCGAGGGAATTTCCGTCGGCGTGCCGGTCGGCCCCATCAGCACGATGGGCTCGCCAGGTTTCAGCTCCACGCAAAGGTCGCTGGAGCCGCCCATTTCGAGCACGATGGTCGACAGCAGACCCTGCTCCGCATCCACCCAGGCGCCGGTCAGCGCCAGCCCCTCCATCGCCAGCGTGCTGCCCTCGGTGCGTGGCGCCAGCGCTTCGAAATTCTGCAAACGGTAGAACTGCCCCGGGCGGAAACGCCGCGCAGCCAGCGGTGCGCGCACCACGACCTCGATGATCTGCGGCGTCAGGCGTTTGACTTCATGCACCGTGGCGCGCAGGTCGCGCTGCAGGGCACCGAGGAAGGCGCCGTCATCCGCCGCAGAGGCCGGACTCACCTTCTCCAGCACGCCGCTGACCACCGGATAACCCTGCTTGGCGCTGCCGATGGCCTTCACCACGTTGCCGAAAAAGGACGGGTGCACATCACCGAAATAACTGATAAAACGACCGTCGTTGCTCTTCGACAGCAGCACATTGACCGCATTCGGTTTGGAAATCGCCTTTTCCGCCGCCACCGGATTGCCGTCAGCATCACAGGGGCGGAAATACCGGCCGTCGAGCACAAAATGTTCTGCATCCTCGCGCGCCAGCACGGTATTGGGTTGGGTGCCGGCGGCAATCAGTATGGCGCGCGCCGGCAGTTCAACCCGGCCGTTCTCTCGCCACTCGCCGTCTTCACCCCTCGCGTGCACAGCCGCTTTCAGTGCGCGCGCGTGCCCGTGGTCATCCACCTCGATCGCCAGCGGGGTGAGGCACTCCGCGAACGTAATGCCTTCCTCCAGAGCCTTGTGCACTTCTTCATGGTTCAGCGTATACGAGGGGCTGTCCACCAACCGCTTGCGGTAGGCGATGGTCGCCCCGCCCCAGGACTGCAGCAGTTGCAGCACGTGCGGCTCGCGGCCCTCCTTGGCGGCTGCGGCGCGCTCGGCACGAATCGCGGTCGCATGCGCAATGAATTCATCGGCGGTTTCGCGTTCCTCCGCATTCCATGCAATACGCGCCGCCGCTTCGCCATGTTCACGCGCCAGCAATTCATACCGCAGCAGGAATTTCTCGACTTGCAGCGGATAATAGGCCAGCGATTCGGTGGCGGCATCGATCGCCGTCAGGCCGCCGCCGATGACCACCACCGGTAAACGCAGCTGCATGTTGGCGATCGAATCGGTTTTTGCCGCGCCGGTCAGCTGCAGCGCCATCAGGAAATCCGAAGCCGTGCGCACGCCGCGCGCGAGGCCGTTGGGCATGTCGAGCACCGTAGGCCGGCCTGCGCCGATGGCCAGCGCAATGTGGTCGAAGCCCATCGCAAAGGCATCTTCCGCGGTCATCGTGCCGCCGAAACGCACGCCGCCAAGCAGCGCAAACTGCGATCGGCGCTCCAGCAGCAGGCGGATGATCTTGAGGAAATTCTTGTCCCAGCGCACGGTGATGCCGTACTCGGCGACCCCGCCGAAACCCGCCATGGCACGCTCATCCAGCGACTCATGCAGCTCGCGCACATCACGGATCGGTTTGAAGCCGGTGCGGCGGCCGGCGCCATCAACACCCGACAGATCCGCCGGCAGCGGTTCGATTTTCAGGCCATCGATGCCGACCACCGTATGGCCGTCGTTCATCAGGAAATGTGCAAGCGAAAATCCCGCCGGCCCCATGCCCGCCACCAGCACGCGCTTGCCGCTGGGCGCCTTCGGGTACGGCTGGCGGATGTTCAGCGGATTCCAGCGCGTCAGCAGGCTGTAGATCTCGAATCCCCAGGGCAGCTCCAGCACATCCTTCAGCGTGCGCGTCTCCGCCTGCGGAATGTTGACCGGCTCCTGCTTCTGGTAGATGCAGGCCTTCATGCAGTCGTTGCAGATGCGGTGCCCGGTGGCTGCCGCCATCGGGTTGTCGACGGTGATGATCGCCAGCGCACCGATCGCCAGGCCTTCGGTCTTGGCCTTGTGGAATTCGGAAATTTTCTCTTCCAGCGGGCAACCGGCCAGCGTGATGCCAAACGGTGATTTCTTGAAGGACTGCGCACCGCGACCGCTGGCGCCCTTCTCTTTCAGCCCCTTCGAGCAGGAGTCCTTGCCCTGCTCGTGGCACCAGATGCAGTAATTGGCTTCGTCCAGAGCACCGGTCAGGTCGGCGCCCTGGTCCGTGAGTTTGAAGCCCTTGCGCAGGCGCAGGCGGGATACATCGAAGCGGTGCTCGGTAAATCCGGCAGCAGCCGTGGTCTGCACCGGCACCAGATGCTGCACATCCAGCTTGTGCGGCGACTTGAACAGCACACCGGCGTGGTGCCGGTCATGGCCTGCCGGCGTATGCGCCGCCCAGGCGGCATATTGCAGCGCCAGGTCCAGTTTGTCGGCATTGGCCTGCTCGTCCTGCTGCCAGGCCGTCACGTGTTTCGCAAACGCCAGCTCGGTCAGCGCTCCGCCGAACAATGCCGCGAGTTTTTCTCCAACGGTAACCCCGTCGATGGCGGCCGCGGCATCGGGCTTGTACTTGTGCATGGCTTTGCGCTGCACGAACAGGCGCTTGATGCTGTAGAGCGGCGCCAGCTCATGGTGGCGCGCAGCCAGCGCGCGGACTTCGGCGGTGATGCCGAACAGTTCGCCGACAAAATCCTCCAGATGCGGCGCCAGGGCGAGCAGCAATTCAGATTCCGCCTTGGGCGCCGGAGGCTCAGCCGCGGCGCGTGCCGCCAGCAACCGCGCATGCAGTGCCGCGTCAGCCTGTTCCAGCTCGCGCAGGAAAACGCCGTCGACGCGGACCAGGCCGTCACGGCTGTAAAAATCCTCAAAGGTGAAACCGAACTGCGGGGAGTGTGCAGCGCTTGAATTCAAGATTTTCCCGGTGCCGGGCAAAGGCGAAATTATATCAACAGGGGTGTCCATGGCTGGGATCAGGTTGTTATTTGCTTAGTGTTTTTGGTGATAACGGCAGTGGCCGGTGATCGGCTTGTGTGTGTTGTGCAATAATCCGCCGCAATGACGCATCAAACCGCGCATCAGCCCACCAACCCCGCGGAACGGATTTCCGTGATGACGACAGTCTCCAGAAAAATGCTGGCCTGGGCGCTGCTTTCGGCACTGGCTGCAGCACTCACTTATCTGGTATTTCGCGGCTACCTCAATCCCGATCTGCTGCTGGGTTTTGCCAACACGTTTTCCTGCTGACATCGCCGCAGCAATCTAGCTTTCTCCGGTCAGCGCACGAAGATAGTCAAAGGGATAAAGTCCGCGCTGGTGGCCGTCGTCAAAACTCAGCCGCAGCGTGTTGTTGCCGTACGGCTCAATGGCCGTAATGCGGATGCGGTCATCCACCCGCACCGCCTGCCCACTGCGCGCGGCTGCGACACAAAGTGCGCAGCGGCAGGACTCGCGCAGCTGCCGGTGTCCGGTACGGCCCACCACGCCGTCGGCCCAGGTGATTTCCAGCACCCCCGCCCCGGATTGATTGGTCACGCTCAGCGGCTGCATGGAATCGTTCATGCGCGGCATCGCCTCAAACAACGGTTTCCACGCCCTTGGGACCCACTTCCATGCCGAAGCCGCTCAGGCCGCCGTCCTTCAGCTCGGCCCCCATCGCAGCCAGCGACTCTTCACGGATCAATGCCTTCAGCTGCTGCACCAGGCCGATGAACTCCGGCGTGTAGGTCATTTCCGGGGTTCGAGGACGCGGCAGCGGCACCCGGATTTCGGCCTTGATGCGTCCCGGGCGCGCCGTCATCACGTAAATCTTGTCGGACAGGAAAATCGATTCGTCGATGTCATGGGTCACGAACAGCACCGAGATGCGGAACTGCTGCCACATGTTGGTGAGGATCTCCTGCATCACCACCCGCGTCTGCGCATCCAGCGCGCCGAAGGGCTCGTCCATCAGCAGCACCTGCGGACTGGTCGCCAGCGCGCGCACGATGCCGACGCGCTGCTTCATGCCGCCCGACAGCTGGTCGGGATAATGGTTTTCAAAGGCCAGCAGGCCGGCAAGACCCAGCAGCGTCCGCGCCTGCGGCACCCGCTGCGCCACCGGCACGCCTTTCATCTTCAGGCCGAACTCGACGTTCTTGCGTACCGACAGCCAGGGAAACAGCGAGTATTGCTGGAACACCACGCCGCGGTCGGAACCCGGCCCCTTGATCGCCCCGCCATCGAGCAAAGCGCTGCCCGAGGTCGCCTGCACGAATCCGGCCACGATATTGAGCAGCGTCGACTTGCCGCAGCCCGACGGACCGATCAGCGAAACAAACTCGCCGGGTTTGACATCCATGGACACGGAACTCACGGCCTCAACCGTGTTGCCGCCGGCATTGAACACCACGCCAAGGTCCCTGATGTCGATGGCCCCTCTGGATTGTTCGCTCATTCGTTTTCGCTCATTTCTTTCCCGCACTGGCATAGGTTGACCAGGGCATCAGCAGCCTGCCGATGATCTGGATGGCGCCGCTGCATACCAGCCCGAGCACGCCGATGGTGATCATGCCCAGGCCGATTTCGGAATAACTGACCAGGGAATAGGCTTCCCAGGTGAAATAACCGACGCCGAACTGTCCGGAGATCATTTCCGCGGCAATCAGCGACACCCAGGCCACGCCCATGCCGACCGAAAATCCGGTGAAGATGTGCGGCATCGCGCCGGGCAGGATCACGTTCGCGAACAGGCGGAACTCATTCGCACCGAGGGAGCGCGCGGCACGGATCAATACCGGGTCGATCGAATGCACACCGTGGATGGTGTTGATCAGGATCGGAAAGAACGAGCCGAGGAAAGTGATGAACACGATACTGACCTCGTTCGTCGGCCACAGCATGATGGCCATCGGCACCCAGGCGATCGCCGGGATCGGACGCAGCACCTCGCAGATCGGAAAAAGCAGGTCGCGCATCACGCGAAAACGCCCGATCAGCAGTCCCAGCAGGGAACCCAGCACCACCGCGATGGAGAAGCCGATGAGGATGCGCCTCACGCTGATGCCGATGTTCAGCAGGAATTTTCCCGACTTGTTGACCTCCACCACTTTCTGCAGCACTTCCGCCGGCGTCGGCACATTGGTGAAGCGGATGTAGAACTCCAGCTTGTAGCGGGTGCCGATGTACCAGATCCCGAGCAGGATGCCGATGGAAACCACCCACAGCAGCATGCTGACCGCATTGCCGCGCAGCCACAGCAGGGCCGGATTCGCGGCGACCGGCTGCTGCATCACCGGCGGCGGCGTGACAACCCTTGCCGCCGGTGACGGCGCACCGGCTCCGGGCCCATCCGCCAGCGGGTCATCCTTTTTGCGCAGTGCCTGCACGGTGCTCATGGCCCGGCTCCCCGTTGCGGATTATTTGCCGATGTTTGCCGCAGCCAGCGCCTCGGCATAGGTGGCCAGTTTGCCGCCGCCCTTGGCGACATGCGCCTCGGCATCCTTTTTCAGCAGGAAAGGCACGATCTGCGGCTTTTTCGGATCCGTCGCGTTCACCGCGTAAAAAGCCTTGTCGGCGAACATCTTGATGCCCAGCGACTTGTCGAAAACGTAGGCCACGTTCATTTTCTTGCCCTCGCTTTCGTATTTCTTGATGGCGGCCAGCGTGCACAGCGTCGAGCTGAAAGGCTCGATCTCGCCGCCTGTCACCCAGATCTGCCCGGCTTCCCGCGGCTGCTTGATCGGCACATTGCACAGGGCGTCCTTGCCGCTGATTTCGTAGCCGGCGAACGAAGCCTTCTGCCTGTCGTAGTCCAGCTTCAGTTCCTTGTAGGTCATCTTCAGGTAATCCTCGTTGACCCAGGCATTGACATTGAATTCCTTGACCCGGCCCATCTTCTGCAGCACGCCATGCACCACGCCGATGGTCTCCACCCATTTCGGCTTGATGGTCGGATCCAGCGTATGCACGCCGCTGGGTCCGAGGAATACATAGGCCACTTCCTTCTCGATCTTGGTCCACTCCTCGACCTTCTCCATCGCCAGCTTGGGATTCTTCCGCACCCACTCATTGGCTTCCAGCAGCGCCTTGATGTAGGCGACGACGATTTCCGGGTATTTCTCGCCGAAATCCTTGCGGATCACCACGCCGTGGAAAGTCGGAATCTTGGTTTCCGCACCGTCAAAAATCTTGCGCGCAAAACCGCGGAACGGCAGCAGTTCGGCGAAGGGCACAAAATCGCCATGGCCGTCGATGCGCTTTTCCTGCAGGTTGGTGGTGCCGACCTCGGGCGACTGGCTCGCCAGGTTCCAGAAATTCTCCGGCCAGCCCCGCGCCTGCATCGCCTGAAGCATCATGCCGTGGGCGGCGGAGCCGAAAGGCACCGAAACCAGCTTGCCCTTCAGGTCAGACAGTTCGTAGTACGGCGAATCCTTGTGCACCACCACGCCGTTGCCGGCGCCGAACTGGTTGTAGGCAATGATCGCGATCAGCTGGGTTTCGTTCTTGGTCGCCTGCCCGGTCGCGCCGGCCACCAGCAGCGGATAGTCGCCCATCATGCCGATCTGGATCTTGTCCGCCATCATGCCGTTGGTGATGGGCGGCCCGGAGGTGGCGTTCTGCCAGTCGAACTCGTACGTCACGCCGGCGTATTTACCGGTCTTCGGCAGGTGTTTTTCAAACAGCTTGAGCTCCTTGATCACGATGCCGCCGGTCACCGTATTGGTCGTCGTATTCTGGGTGCCGATGCCGATCTTGATCACGTTCTGGGCATGACCCAGCCCCGCCACCAGAAACAGCGCCGGCAACGCACTGCGCAGCACCCGCAGGATTTGTTTTGCCCCAACTGCCGTACCCACACTCGTACTTTTCATGGCGACTCCCTGGTAATGTGTTGAAAACAATCAGTCAAACAAAAACAGATCCCATCTGCACTTCTGCTCCGGAATCCCGGCGCCTGCATCAGGCCTCCCGCAATTCCGCGAATTTTTCACTGACCGTCGCCCAGGCTTCGGCCGTCGGCAGCGGATCCGTCTTGTCCGTGACCACCGGCCATACAGCCGAATAACGCGCATTGAGTTCGATGAAATGCGCCTGTCCCGATGGCACCTCGGAAACTTCGCAGATGGCGCTGACCGGGCATTCGTCAACGCACAGCGTGCAATCGATGCAGCCCTCGGGATTGATCACCATGAAATTCGGTCCCTGGTGAAAGCAGTCCACCGGACACACTTCGACACAGTCGGTGTAGCGGCAATTGACGCAGGGTTCGGTAACGACATAGGCCATGAATGTCTCCTTGCGCCGCTCAGCCGGCCTTGTTGTTCAGCTGGATCTGCTTCAGCGCAAGCTGTGTCAGCTTGCGCACGTCGGGATCCGGGTCCTTGAGCGCCACCTCAAGCACCGGAATCGCCCGCGGATCACCGATTTCGCCGAGCGCAATCACCGCCTCCTTGCGCAGATTGCTGATTTCGTGGGCGGAGGCCGCGCTCAGCACATCCAGCGCAGCGACCGCTTTCAGGCGACCCAGGCTGCGCGCCGCACGCACCCGCACCTGCCAGTAGCGGTCGTCCATTGCGGTGATCAGGTGGGTTTCCGCGCCGGACAGTTTCAGCTTGCCCAAAGTGCCGGCCGCTTCCTCCCGCACCTGCCAGGAACTGTCACCCAGCGCATGCGTCAGCGCCGGCAGCACCTCCACGTCGGTGGCGAAACCCAGCGCGCCGACGGCGATGCGCCGCACTTCGGGATCGGGATCGTTCATCGCCACCCGGGTCAGCGGCCCCAGGGAGCCGGCATGTTTCAGGTAACCCAGCACCCCGGTGGCTTCCCTGCGCACCAGCGGCGACGGGTGGTCAAGGCCCGACAGCGCCGGCGCCAGGCTGCCGGCCACGCGCAAGGGACGCAGCGCGCGGAATACCGCCGCCTGGGCAAACGGATCGGCATCGTTGACGGCCTGCAGCAGCAGGCCACCGTTGCCGCTGTCCTTCAGTTCGGACAGGGTGTCCGCGGCAGCTCGCCGCGTCTCTTCCGCCGGATCATGCAGCAGGCCCAGCAAAGCGGTGACGGCCTCAGCCTCCTCAAAACCTTCCACCGCCTTCGCCGCCTCCGCGCGCACCTGCGGGTCGGCATCCGCCAGCGCCTTCAGCAGCAGCGGCAGGATGTCGTCTTCGTCGCTGTACGGCAGCTCCATCACCGCGATGCGGCGGACCTCGGCGTCGGCGTCAGCCAGACGCGCCGCGAGGTCGCCGGACATCGGTTCTGCGGATTGCATGGGACTCATCGATTTCTCCCGTTCAGCGCAGCAGGTAGGGAATGTCGACATGCACCGCCCCGGTCGGACAGTCCTTCTCGCAGGGCATGCAGTACCAGCATTCGTCGTATTTCATGTAGGCCTTGCCTTTCAGCATGTCGATGGCCAGCAAATCCAGCGGGCAGACGTCGACACAGACCGTGCAGCCCTTGTGCGCAATGCACTTTTCCTCATCGACGGTGACCGGAACATTGGTGCGCTGCGTGGCATAGGTCATGGGTTTTCCTCTCAGACGTTGGCTGCTTCCTTGACGACGCGCAGACGCTGGTAGGCGGTCTTCTCTTCGTCGTCAAGCGGCAGGATGTAGGGCTCGACCGGGCGCTTGATGCTTTCCATCAGGCCGGCGGCGGACTTGCGCAGATGGCAGTGGGTGAACCATTCCGTGTCATTGCGTTCGGGAAAATCGGCACGGTAGTGGTACAGCCCCCAGCGGCTTTCGGTGCGGTAGAGGGAGGCATGTGCCGCCATGTTGGCGCAGTCATGGATGTGCTGGACTTCCATCGCGCGCATCAGCTCATGCGGGTTGGCCGCGGTGAGGCTGCCGATGTCCTCGCCGATTTCGGCGAAGCGCTCGAGCCCCAGTTCCATCTTGCGCGTCACCTTCGGCGGCTGCAGGTAATCGTTGACCATGCGCCGCAGCTTGTATTCGAGCTGGCTCGGTGGAATGCCGTTGGTGCAATTGAGCGGCGCCATGACCCGCGCGTGTTCAAGCGCGATCTGCGTATCATCAATTTCGGCGGGCGCGGAATCAGCGCAGTACTGCGCGGCATTTTCACCGGCAAACCAGCCATAGGTGAATGCACCCAGCATGTAGTTGTGCGGCACGCTGGCCATGTCGCCGGCGGCATAGAGGCCGGGCACCGTCGTCTCGGCCTTTTCATTGACCCAGACGCCGGAGGCGCTGTGGCCGCTGCAGAAACCGATTTCGGAGATGTGCATCTCGATCATCTTCTGCCGGTAATTGGTGCCTCGGCCGTCATGGAAGCGTCCGCGGCTGGGGCGTTCATTGGTATGCAGGATCACTTCGATGTTGGCGATGGTTTCCTCGGCCAGGTGGTCGAGCTTGAGGAATACCGGGCCCTTGCCGCTCTGCAGTTCGTTGTAGAACTCCCACATCATCTGACCGCTCCAGTAATCGCACTCGATGAAGCGCTCACCGTGGGAATTGGCGGTATAGCCGCCGAAAGGACCGGTGACGTAGGCGCAGGCCGGGCCGTTGTAATCCTTGATCAGCGGATTGATCTGGAAACATTCGAGGTTCGCCAGTTCGGCGCCGGCATGGTAGGCCATCGCATAACCGTCGCCGGCGTTGGTCGGGTTTTCGTAGGTGCCGAACAGGTAGCCGGAGGACGGCAGGCCGATGCGTCCGGCCGCGCCGCAGCAGAGGATCACCGCCTTGGCGCGGATCACCACGAACTGCCCGCTGCGGTAGTCAAAACCCATCAGTCCTGCGGCGCGCCCCAGCTTGTCGGTGATGATGCGGGTGCCGATCACGCGGTTGACGACATCCACTCGCGTGCGCTTCAGCTGCCGGTAAAGGATTTTTTTCATGTGATGCCCCTCGGGCATCGGCAGCACATAGGTGCCGAGGTGATGCACCTTGCGCATCGCATAATCGCCGGTTTCGTCCTTCTCGAACTTGACGCCCCAGCGGTCGAGTTCCTGGATCGTGCGATGGCTGTTGGTGGCGTAGGCGTAGACGGTTTTCTGGTTGACGATGCCGTCGTTGGCGATGGTGATTTCCTTGGTGTACTGCTCCGGCGTCGCATGGCCGGGAATCACCGCGTTGTTGAGGCCGTCCATACCCATCGAAATCGCGCCGCTGCGCTTGACATTGGCTTTTTCGAGCAGCATCACCCGCAGCTTCGGATTCTTTTCCTTGGCTTTGACCGCCGCCATCGGGCCGGCCGTTCCGCCACCGACAACCAGCACGTCGGTTTCCATCATGATGGGTTCGGGTGTGCTCAAAATGCTCTCCGGTTCACTGCAGTCATGCCGGAACACCCGCTGTTTCTGGCGTGCCGGCCCTTTGCTTGCTGCAACAGATACAGCAACCGCCATGCCACGATACAAGCCGTCACCCATGCGGACAGACCGGGCGGGGCAGGACAGCCGCAGGCAAAACAACTTGTATTAAGGGAGGCGCGCCACGGGAGTGCAGCCGGAACGCCCCCGCACCGGCTTGGCGCAGGCAATCTTCAGATACAGGCGCTCAGCCGGGACGCCGGCGCAATTCGACCTTGTACTGGTACGAATCACCACGGCAGTAGAGATGTTCGTAATCCACGGGACGGTCAAAGGCGCTGTAGGTCAGCCGCGCCAGGCGCAGCACGGGCTCGCCTTCCCGGATGCCCAGGTCGGCGGCGAATTCAGCCGGACAGGGCTGGGCCTCGATCCACATCCGTGAACGTCCGAGCGTGATGCCGAGGGTTTCAAGCAGGGGAAAAATATCCCGGTTCAGATCCTCGTTGCGCAGGCGGGCGCCGACGTCGCGCGGGAAATAGCTGAGGTCGACGGATACCGGACGCGCATTGAGCAGGCGTATGCGTTTGACTTCGAACACGTCCTCGCTGCGCTTCAGATTCAGTGCTTCGGCAATCTCGCGGGTGGCCGCCACATCGCGGCCCGAGAGGAATTGCGAACTGGCGACAAAAGGCTTGCCTTGCATCGCCTCATGGAAACCGAGCAATGCACTCAGGTTATAGGTGGCATGCGGCGCGCTGACAAAACTGCCCCTGCCCTGCTGGCTGTACACCAGCCCTTCCGCAGCGAGATCCTTCAAGCCCTGGCGCACGGTGACCCGGCTGACGCCGAAAGACTGCATCAGGCAGGCTTCACTCGGCAGGCGGGCATGGGGGGCCAGATCACCGGAGAGAATGCGTTCACGCAGGCTGTTGCAGACCTGTTCATGCAGGGGAATGCGGCGCCCTGCCGGGACGGACGGTTCGGTGTGATGCGGTGTCAGGCCTGCCTGGTTCAAGGTGGGCGCCCCAGATCAATCTTGCTGAATGACCTGCACAAGCCGTGCCAACTCCCGCTGATCAGCGGGTTGAAAAAATATCAATTAAAACAAATACTTATAAATGTTCGAGCAATAGAAAACGTCTGCCAATCGCACCTGAACGGTGCATCCGGTCCGGACGCGCCCATCAAGCTGCCTGCCGCCCATGAAGTCAACCGGCCCTGCGCTCTGCCGCGGTAATGACATTGGCGATCACCATGGCCACCGTCATCGGCCCCACGCCCCCCGGCACCGGGGTAATCCATCCGGCCCGTTCACGCACGGCTTCGAAATCCACGTCACCGCATAATTTGCCGTCGGCCCTGCGGTTGATGCCGATGTCGATGACTGCCGCGCCCGGTTTGACCATGTCCGCCGTGATCATGCGCGGTTTGCCAATCGCGCACAGCAGGATGTCCGCCTGTCGCGTCATTGCGGCAAGGTCTGCGGTGCGCGAATGGCAGACCGTGACCGTGGCGTGGCGCTCCAGCAGCATCAATGCCGCCGGTTTGCCGACGATGCTGCTGCGGCCGATCACCACGGCATGGCGCCCGGCGATGGGTACGCCGGAACGCTCCAGCATCAGCATGCTGCCCGAGGGCGTGCAGGGCGCGAGGCCGGGGTGGCCGTCCAGCAAGGCCCCGAGGCTGCGCCAGGTAAATCCGTCAACATCCTTGTCCTGCGCGATCCGCTGCAGCACGGTGACGGCATTGATGTGTTTCGGCAACGGCAACTGGACAAGAATGCCGTGCACCTGCGGGTCCGCATTCAGCGCATCAATTTTTCGCAGCAACTCCGCTTCGGTCGTCGCCGCCGGCAGGCGCGTGTCGTAAGTGGACACGCCGGCCTCCCGGCAGGCGCGCTCCTTGCTGCGGACATAGACGGTCGAGGCCGGATCCTCGCCCACCAGCACCACGGCCAATCCCGGCGGCCGGCCCTGCTGTGCGAGACGGTCGGCCCGTGTTTTCTGTTCCGCCAGCACCTGTTTCGCCATGGCGGCGCCATCGATGATGATTGCACTCATCGCATTTCACCTGCAGTACGTTGATTCGGAAACATCCAATGCTGTTTTACTTTTTTGGCGGCCCGGGCGGACTTCCGGGCGGCGCATCCAGAACCTGGAAAAAGATCTCGTCACGCCGGATCATGCCGAGCTCATTGCGCGCACGTTCCTCAACCGCCTCCAATCCCTGCTTCAGATCGCGCACCTCGGCATCCAGCGCCGCGTTGCGCGCCTGCAGACCGCCGTTGATGGAACGCTGATCCTCGATCTGACGCTCCATTTCCCAGACTCGGAACAGACCACCCTTGCCCAGCCACAGGGGATACTGGATCAGCAGAATCAGTCCGGCAAGCGCAATGGCCAGCAGCCGCATGGCATCAGGCCGCGCAACCGGACCGCGTAAACGGTTCAGCGCAGTTGATAAAAAGCGCCACGTCCGGGATAACCCGCCGTATCGCCGAGATCTTCCTCGATACGGAGCAACTGGTTGTATTTGGCCAGCCGGTCGGTGCGTGACAGGGATCCGGTCTTGATCTGCATGGCATTGGTCGCAACCGCAATGTCGGCAATGGTGGTGTCTTCGGTTTCACCGGAACGATGCGAAATCACCGCGGTGTAACGCGCACGTTTGGCCATTTCAATCGCGGCCAGCGTTTCAGTCAGCGTGCCGATCTGGTTGACCTTGATCAGGATCGAGTTGGCGATGCCCTGTTCGATGCCGCGCTTCAGGTACTGGGTGTTGGTGACGAACAGGTCGTCCCCCACGAGCTGCACACGGCCGCCCAGCCGGTCGGTCAGCACCTTCCAGCCGTCCCAGTCGTTTTCAGCCATGCCGTCTTCGATGCTGACGATGGGATATTTGTCGACCCAGGCCGCCAGGTAATCGGCAAATTCCGGCGCCTTCAGCGACAGGCCCTCCGAACGCAGCGTGTATTCGCCGTCCTCGAAAAATTCGGAACTGGCGCAATCCAGCGCCAGCGCAACGTCTTCGCCGGGACGGTAGCCTGCGGCCTCGATGGCCTCGAGAATGACCTGGATCGCCGCTTCGTGCTTGGGCAGGCGCGGCGCAAAACCGCCCTCGTCGCCCACTGCCGTCGCCAGGCCGCGGTCGCTGAGCAATTTGCGCAACACCTGGAAAACCTCGGCGCCGCAGCGCAGCGCTTCGCGGAAGCTGGTCGCACTCACCGGCACAATCATGAATTCCTGCATGTCGAGGCCGTTGTCGGCATGCGCGCCGCCGTTGATGACATTCATCATCGGCACCGGCATCGCCATCGCGCCGGCGCCGCCGAGGTAACGATGCAGGGGCAGCCCGGATTCCTCCGCAGCCGCGCGGGCCACCGCCATTGACACCGCCAGCATCGCATTCGCGCCAAGTCGTGACTTGTTGTCGGTGCCGTCAAGATCGAGCAGGGTGCGGTCGACAAAAGTCTGCTCGGTCGCGTCAACACCGATCACCGCTTCGCAGATTTCGGTGTTCACATGCTCGACAGCCTTCAGCACACCCTTGCCGCCATAACGTTTTTTGTCGCCGTCGCGCAGCTCGATGGCTTCGCGGCTGCCGGTGGACGCGCCCGAGGGCACTGCAGCGCGCCCGAGGATGCCGGACTCCAGCAATACATCGGCCTCCACCGTCGGGTTGCCGCGCGAATCAAGAATTTCCCTGCCGATCACATCAACAATTGCGCTCATTACCGGTTCCCGTACCAGGTTGCGTTATAGATGCTGCTCGACGAAACGGCGGCTCTTGACCGCTGTATCGATGGCATGCAGCGTTTCCAGCAGTTCACCCATCAGCGACAGTTTCCAGGAATTCGGGCCGTCGCAGAGAGCCTCATCCGGATTCGGATGGGTTTCCATGAATACGCCCGACACGCCGGCCGCCACGGCAGCGCGCGCCAGCACCGGAATATGCTCGCGCTGGCCGCCGCTGGAGCCGCCCTGTCCGCCGGGCAACTGCACTGAATGGGTTGCGTCGAACACGACCGGACATCCGGTGCCCCGCATGACGGCGAGCCCGCGCATGTCAACGACAAGATTGTTGTAACCAAAGCTGAAGCCCCGCTCGCAGGCCATGATCTGCTCGTTGCCGGTGCTGCGGGCTTTTTCAATCACGTTGGCCATCTCCCAGGGCGACAGGAACTGCCCTTTCTTGATGTTCACCGGCTTGCGCTGACTCGCCACGTTACGGATGAAGTTGGTCTGCCGGCAGAGGAAGGCCGGCGTCTGGATCACATCCACCACGGCCGCGACCTCGGCCAGCGGCGTGTCTTCGTGCACATCGGTCAGGACCGGCACACCGATCTGGCGTTGCACCGACTCGAGTATGCGCAAGCCTTCCTCGATGCCCGGACCGCGGTAGCTTTTGCCCGAGGTGCGGTTGGCCTTGTCGAAGGAACCCTTGAAGACATAGGGCATGTGCAGTTTGGCGGTCTGTTCCTTCAGATAGCCCGCGACATCCAGGCACATCTGTTCGCTTTCGAGGGTATCGGGACCCGCAATCAGGAAAAACGGGCGTTCCAGCCCGATTTCGAATCCGCACAGTTTCATTGCTCAGCCCGCCGCGGCCTGCGCACTTGCAAGCGCCGGTTTGTTGATGCCCTTCTTGCGGGACTGCACCAGCGCGGCCTCGACAAAGGATTTGAACAGCGGATGGCCGCCACGCGGCGTTGAGGTGAATTCCGGATGGAACTGGCAGCCGACAAACCAGGGATGTCCCGGGATTTCAACCATTTCACACAGTTCACCGGTCAGTGACAGTCCGCTGACGCTGAGACCGGCCTCCCGCAGGCGCGGCAGGTAATGATTGTTGACTTCATAACGATGGCGATGGCGCTCGATGATGCGGTCAGCGCCGTAGATCCTGCGCACCAGCGAACCCGCCTTCAATTCACATTCCTGGCCGCCCAGCCGCATGGTGCCGCCCAGGTCCGAGGACGCGTCGCGCCGCTCGACCCGGCCGTCGCGATCCTGCCATTCGGTGATCAGCGCCACCACCGGATGCGGGGTTTCCGCATCAAACTCGGTGCTGTGGGCGCCGGCGAGTCCGGCCAGATTGCGCGCGTACTCGATCACCGCCAGCTGCATGCCCAGGCAGATGCCCAGGTAAGGCACGCCGTTTTCGCGGGCATGGCGGATCGCCCCGATCTTGCCCTCGACGCCCCGCTTGCCGAAACCGCCGGGCACCAGGATGGCGTCCATCGCCTCCAGGCTTTCCGTGCCGTTTTTCTCGATGCTTTCGGAATCGACATAATGAATGCGGATTTTCGATCCGGTATGCACACCGGCATGAATCAGCGCTTCGGACAGCGACTTGTAGGATTCGGTGAGATCGACATATTTGCCGACCAGCGCGATGCTCACTTCCTGCCGCGGATTTTCCAGCGCTGAAACCACCTTTTGCCAGCTCGAAAGATCGGCCTTGGGCGGATTGATGCCGAGCTTGGCGCAGACGATGCCGTCAAGGTTCTGCTCGTGCAGCATGCCGGGAATCTTGTAAATGCTGTCGGTGTCAACGGCGGAAATCACCGCTTCGACGCTGACGTTGGTGAACAGCGCGATCTTGCGCCGTTCGCCGTCAGGCAGGGGGCGGTCGGCGCGGCACAGCAGCACGTCGGGCTGGATGCCGATTTCGCGCAGCTCCTTGACCGAATGCTGGGTCGGCTTGGTCTTGATTTCCCCGGCCGAGGCAATAAAGGGCACCAGCGTCAAATGTATGAAACAGGCGCTGTCGCGGCCGACCTCGATGCCCATCTGGCGTATGGCCTCGAGGAACGGCAGTGACTCAATGTCGCCCACCGTGCCGCCGACTTCGACCAGCGCAATCTCGGCATCACCGGCGCCGCGCCGGATGTACTGCTTGATTTCGTCCGTGATGTGCGGGATGACCTGCACCGTGCCGCCCAGATAATCACCGCGGCGCTCCTTCTTGATCACGCTCTCGTAAATCTGCCCGGTGGTGAAGTTGTTGCGCTTGCCCATGCGGGCGTCGATGAAGCGCTCGTAATGACCGAGGTCGAGATCAGTTTCAGCACCGTCCTCGGTGACAAACACTTCGCCGTGCTGGAAGGGGCTCATGGTGCCGGGATCCACATTGATGTAGGGATCCAGCTTGAGCATTGAAACCTTGATGCCGCGGGATTCGAGAATTGCGGCGAGGGAGGCGGCAGCGATACCTTTGCCGAGGGAGGAAACTACACCACCAGTGACAAAGATATATTTGGTCATCTCATGTAAGCCAACGTTTATTCATTTTATCGCAAATCCAGCAGGCGGCCAATCAGCCCGCCTTTCCGCCACGCGCCAGATACAGCCAGGTCTCGACCACGGTGTCGGGATTCAGTGACAGACTCTCGATGCCCTCCTTCACCAGCCACTCGGCCAGGTCAGGATGGTCCGAAGGCCCCTGTCCGCAGATGCCGACGTATTTGTTGGCCTTGCGGCAGGCGGCGATCGCCAGATGCAGCATGTGCTTGACGGCCGGATCGCGCTCGTCAAAGGCGTCGGCAATCAGCCCCGAATCCCTGTCCAGAGCCAGGGTCATCTGGGTCATGTCGTTGGAACCGATTGAAAAACCGTCGAAATGCTCGAGGAACTGCTCGGCGAGGATCGCGTTCGACGGAATCTCGCACATCATGATGATGCGCAGGCCGTTTTTACCGCGCTCCAGACCGTTGTCCGCCAGCAGCTTGAGCACTTTCCTGGCTTCATCCACGGTGCGCACAAAGGGCACCATGATTTCGACGTTGGTCAGCCCCATGTCGTCGCGGACTTTTTTCATCGCCCGGCACTCCAGCTCAAAACAATCCTGGAAGGTCGGCGAAATGTAACGCGACGCGCCGCGGAAGCCGAGCATCGGGTTTTCCTCATGCGGTTCGTAGCGGGAACCGCCGGTCAGGCTGGAGTATTCGTTGGACTTGAAATCCGACAGGCGCACGATCACCGGTTTCGGCCAGAACGCCGCACCCAGCGTGGAGACACCCTCCGCCAGCTTGTCGACATAAAAATCCACGGGGGTGGCGTAACCCGCGCTGTGCTCCTCGACCGCGACCTTGAGGTCGGCGCTCAGGTCGGGATGGGCCAGCACGGCCTTGGGATGCACGCCGATCATGCGCGCGATGATGAACTCCAGCCGGGCCAGTCCGACACCTTCATTGGGCAGACGCTGGAATTCGAACGCCAGCTCCGGATTACCCACGTTCATGGTGATTTTCACCGGCGACTTCGGCATGCTCGACAGCGCAAGATCGATGATCTCGGTCTGCAGCTCGCCGCGATAGACAAATCCGGTGTCGCCCTCGGCACAGGACACCGTGACCGCCTTGCTGTCCTTCAGCACCTGCGTGGCATCGCCGCAGCCCACCACCGCCGGTATGCCCAGCTCGCGCGCGCTGATCGCGGCGTG